>CAZXRS010000084.1:0-8270 GCA_964642635.1 uncultured Bifidobacterium sp.
GCGGCTTGGTGCTTCGCGCATATCGTCGGTGTTGGGTTTAAATGCAAGTCCCCAAAGCGCCACCGTTTTGCCAGCAAGATTTGACCCAAAACGGCCTTTTATTTTTTCTACCAATACGTGCTTTTGTGCTTCGTTGGCAGCTTGAACCGCATCAATAATTTTCAGCGCGTAGCCGTGTTGATTACTCGTTTTCTGGAGTGCCGAAACATCTTTCGGAAAGCACGAGCCCCCATAACCAATTCCAGAGTACAGGAAGCTATAGCCTATTCGGCTGTCGGATCCTATGCCTTTGCGAACGCTCTCGATGTCTGCGCCAACTATGTCAGCAAGGTTTGCCAACTCATTCATAAAACTGATGCGCGTGGCTAGCATGGCATTGGCCGCATATTTGGTCAGCTCGGCGGATCTGACATCCATCGTGAAGATGCGGTCATGGTTTCGAGTAAACGGCGAGTAAAGCTTTTTCATTAAGCTGCCAGCCTCCTTGCCGGAAGCATTGTCGTCATGGCCGATCACGATGCGGTCTGGACGCATAAAGTCCTCTACCGCGGCGCCTTCTTTGAGGAACTCAGGGTTTGAAACTACTGAAAAGCCGGTCGATACGTTGCGCTTTGCCAGCACTTCGCTAATGGCATTTTTTACTCTCTCGCCCGTACCGACCGGGACGGTCGATTTATCAACGATGACCTTAAATTCCTCCATGTGCTGCGCGATATCGCGCGCTGCAGCGAGCACGTACTGAAGGTCAGCACTACCATCTTCATCCGGTGGAGTGCCCACAGCGATGAACTGGATCTGACCGTGGGCTACACTGCGGGCAACGTCGGTGGTGAACTCCAGACGGCCTGCCGCCATGTTTTTCCGGATGAGTTCATCCAGTCCGGGCTCGAAGATAGGTACGCCCCCCGAATTGAGCAGCTCGATTTTCTTGTGATCGATGTCTAGGCAAATGACCGAGTTGCCCAAGTCCGCCAGGCAGGCGCCGGTTACCAAACCCACATAGCCGCTACCGATAACCGAAACCTTCATTGTGTTCTATTATTCGCAATAAATCTGCCAGAATTCATTATTAAAGAAATAATAAATTCGTTCTGGCGAATGATGTTTTTGATATCGGAACCAGCGAGAAAAAATCAAGCTGGCCACGACGCTTAAGGAACCCTCGATAGTACTTTAAACTGTGAGGATAATCACCCTAAAATCAGGTATTTAAAGGCCGGAATGAACAAATCGGGCGTCGCTTCCAATGTAATTGCCGCAAGTTCTGACGTATCGATCTCCGCTTCGCGCCTCGAGCGATCCATAGGCACTTCCAGCACTGACCCTTTAAAGCTCTCCAGCCCTCTTGCCATGTTTGCATGGTTGGTTTTGAGGGGCCGTCCAGGCAGGTCGGTAGCCTTGATTCTGTCCGCCGCTGCCGGCATCACCCTCATGGGTTTCGAACCCCTGCTTCTGAAGCAGTTGTTCGACTTGCTTCAATCTTCCCCAACCGCCCCTAGCAACAGCAACCAACAGGCACTCACTCTTTTCGGCTGGATCGCTTTCATCTGGCTGGCCTCGTTCGCCATGAACCGGCTACGAGAATGGATTGAGGTGAAGACGGCACCGGAAGTGCGGCAGGAAATTCAGGAATTCCTGTTGCAGTGGGTGATGGGGCATTCGGCGAGTTTTTTCCGTCAGCGTTTCGCTGGTGCGCTGGCGCAGAGTATCAAGCAGGCCGGTACGGCCATGGCGGTGCTGACTACATTGGTGTTCAATGACTTCATCCGGCTCCTCGTAACGACTGCACTCACGCTGCTGATTGCTGCCCAGTTGTCGATGCAATTCGTGTGGATGATGGCCTTGTGGATGGCGGCTTACTACCTGCTGTGCTTGTGGTTCGCGCGCAAGACCGCGCCTATGTTCAAGCGCTTTACCACCGCAGGCGCTAAAGCCACCGGCACCTTGGTGGATATTCTGACTAATATGGATCTGGTGCGCTCATTCGCTACGCACCGTCGCGAGCAGGCTATCGCTGGCGAAGATCTGACCGTCGAACGTCAGACCTCACAAGAAAACCGTCGCTATATCGTGTTCATGAACTTCACGCTGCAGGGCGGTGTGCTGCTGTTTCAGATCGGTTTCATCGCTTATGCGATTCATCTGTATGGCCTAGATCAGCTAACGCTGGGGGATGTCGCGCTCATGATTTCTCTCGCTGCGATTGTGGTAGCGAATGTAAATGGATTGTGCGGGCAGTTATTGAATTTCTTTGAGCAGGTAGGCAGCCTGTCGAGTGCGCTCTCTAGCATTCTGCAGCCGCACGATATTCTTGAAGCGAAAGACGCTGTGCCACTCAATGCGCATTCGGGGGCGATTCATTTCGAACGTGTGGCCTTTAGCTATGGCGATGGGCAGCCGGTGCTGCGAGCGTTTGATTTGCAGATCCGGCCTGGTGAAAAAGTCGGCTTGGTCGGCCCTTCCGGCTCTGGCAAGAGCACGCTGCTGAAGTTGCTGACGCGCCAGTACAATCTGGCGAACGGCCGCATACTGATTGACGGACAAGATATCGCGCTGGTGAGCTTATCCAGCCTGAACCTCGCCATTGCCGAGATACCGCAGGATTCAACGATGTTTCACCGCTCACTGCGCGACAATATTGCTTATGCGGCCGGTGACGTCGGCGATGAGCAATTGACGACTGCTATGGAGCAGTCGCAGAGCCGCGATTTCATCGAAGAGCGCGCCGAGGGTCTGGCGGCGGTGGTGGGCGAGCGGGGCACGCATTTGTCCGGTGGTGAGCGGCAGCGCATAGCGATTGCCCGTGCGATTCTGAAAAATGCGCCCATTCTGGTGATGGATGAGGCGACGTCGGCGCTGGATTCGCACACCGAGGCTTTGATCACCGAAGCGATTGCAAAAGCCATCGAAGGCCGTACTGTGATTGCGATTGCGCACCGGCTGTCGACGCTGACGGCGATGGATCGCATTGTGTACATGCATAATGGCGCTATCGTCGAGCAAGGCTCGCACGCGGAACTGCTTGCACAAGATGGGCATTACGCGCGTATGTGGCGGCAGCAGTCGTCGGGTTTTGTGAATTGATGGTTCGGAGAGAGTGATGGGATTTCGCAGCTTGCATGCGTTCAACCACGAATACGCCAGCGCGCACGCGATGCTAAAGGCGGCGTTCGCGCATTTGCGTCGTCGGTTCGATGGCGCAAAGGCACCGGCTTATGTGGTGCAGTTCGCCTGCCGCGAAGGCTCATGGCTGGCTGCCGCCAAGGAACTGGGCACGGGGCGTGTGTTGGGTATTGATACGGCCGCTGCCCGCGAAACGCCGCTATGTATCGAGCCTGCAGAGTTTCATGAACTTGATCTGGTGCAGATCAAGGCCGTACTGCCGCAGAAAGCCGATCTGATTGTGTGCGTTGAATTCGCTCACCAGCTGAATCCGGAGCGGGGTAGTGGGCTCATTGCCGACATGTGCGAGAGCGCCGACTGCATATTGTTTGGCGCCGGCATTCCGAAACAAGACAATCATCCCGAGCGCAATTACCAGTGGCAGTCCTACTGGGCGCGGCAATTCGCTGAACACGGCTTCCTGCCTGACTGGCGCTTCCGCGACAAGTGCTGGTCAGATAAAAGCATTGATCCAGCCTATCGTCAGAACTGCGTGCTGTATGTGAAGGCGGCACGCATGCCGAAGGCCATGCCGGATTTTAATCGCCTCGATGTCGTGCACCCCGCCGCCTGGGAAGCGATGCAAGACAGGCAACAGGCGCTGGCGCTTCAACTCACCCGCAGCACGATACGGCAACTGAGCAAGTGGAAGTCGTGATCGCCTGACAGCGTTAGCGTTGCTATTCTAAAAACATTAATAACTAAAAAGCGCTTTTGTATTGATTCAGAAATTCTGACGGCGCCACAGAAGGCAAAGTGTTAAGCTGAGCCAAACAGGTATGACTCTCATACCGATCTAATCCCCCAAGTCAATCCAACTGGCCATAGCGACCATGGCCCGCGGGGGGATTTATTTATAACGAATAAAGAATAACCCCCACATGGCTACTTTAAGCGTTTCGATGTTGTCCCCGGCCGAGATATCGGCACTGACCACTGCGCAAATCCAGGCAACGCCCGTCTCCGAAATTTGGGCCTTGACCATGGAGCGCGTCGCCGGATTGAGCAGCACGCAGATTGCGGCGATGAGCGCGACGCAGATCAAGGCGTTCACACCCGTCCAGCTTGCATGGCTCACCGAAACGCAGGTGTTGGGTATCAATAAAGCGATTATTCCGACGCTGAGCATTGACCAGCTTCTCTCATTAGACTTTAGTACGCCCGAGCAGCTTGCGGCTTTTTCCGCGGCGCAGATCAGTGCGATACCTCCCGAAAAACTCGCCGGCGGGACGGGTAACACCATTACCTATTTATCGCCAGCGCAAATCGCTGCGGTCTCGATCCCCGCTATTCAGGTTTTGTCTGGCGCCGATATTCAGGCATTGAGCAGCAAACAGCTCGCAGCATTAACTACAGCCCAGCTCGCCGCGTTAACTGTGCCGCAGTTAAGCGTGATGAGTAGCACGCAGATCGCTGCGCTCAGTCCAGCGCAGCTGAAGTCATGGTCCACGGATCAATTACGGTCATTGACCAAAGATCAGGTCGCAGGAATCAGTGCAACTGCCATCGCGGGTTTGTCCTGGCAACAGGTGACAGTGATGGATTTTTCCACCCCAGCGCAGTTTGGCGCAGTCACGGCGGCACAGATCAGTGCGATACCAGCCAGTACCTGGAGTCAGGCAGAGAAGGCAACTATTTCTACGCTAACGCCAAAGCAAATCGCGGCCATTTCAGTGAGTGCTATTCCGGTTTTGCCCGACGTGCTCGTCGAGCAATTATCCAGCGCGCAACTGGCAGGTATGTCGGCGGCGCAGATTGGTGCGATGACGACGGGTCAGATCGCACTGCTTACGAAAGACCAAGTGGCTGGCATAGCGACGTCGGTGATCCCGACGCTGTCTTGGCAGCAGCTCGGCGTGTTGAACTTCGCTAATCCTGCTCAGGTTGCGGCCATAACTACCCAGCAAATCGCAGCAGTTCCCACCGACGTGTGGAGCACGATGCCGATAAAAAAGCTTCAAGGCTTATCGGCAAAGCAGATTGCTGCGATACCTACCACGGCGATTCCTTATCTTTCCGATGAGGTAATCTCCGGACTCTCGAGTTCGCAAATCGCAGGGATGACGTCCGCACAGCTGGCTGCATTGACGCCCTATCAGATTGGATTGTTCAGCAAAGAAGATCAAGCGGTCGGAATTGCGCCGTCGATGATTCCCAATCTGACTGGCGCACAACTCAGTAACTTCCACTTCAACAGTACAGCTCAAATTGCAGCAGTTACGACAAAGCAAATCGCAGCGATTGGCAGCGATGTGTGGAGTACTTTTCCAGCGGAAAAAATCACCTTTCTCACCGCTCAGCAAATTGCCGCGATTCCCGTCGCCTATCTGCCGGCATTGCAAGACGCGACCATTGGTGCGATCACTACCGCACAAATTGCAGCACTGACCACGGCACAGATCACTGTACTCACGACTCAGCAGCTATCGAATTGGAGTAGCAAACAGGTCGCCGCACTTAGCGCCACGCAACTTAAGGCGATGTCGACCCCCCAGTTGTATTCGTTGACTGAAGATCAGGTCGCAGGTCTGGGTGCTACCGCGATTGGTGCGTTGTCTTGGCAGCAAGTGATCATGATGCACTTCGCCAGCACTGCCCAGATTGGCGCAGTTACTGCCGCTCAGATTGGCGCTATCCCGGCCGAAACCTGGAGTCAGGCAGATCGATTAAACATTGCTGCACTGACGCCAAAGCAAGTCTCAGCGATTTCCGTCAGCGCCATGGCTTCGCTGCCCGAGCCCTTGATCGGGCAATTAAGCAGTGCGCAACTAGCGGGTATGTCGGTGGCGCAGATCGGTGCCATGACGACTTCACAGCTGGCCGTGCTGAGTCGCGATCAAGTTGCTGGTCTCACTCCTACAGTGATTCCGACACTCACGTATCAACAGCTAGGGGTTTTGAGCTTTGCGAACACGGCGCAAGTAGCAGCCATTTCAGCAAAACAGATTGCTTCCATTCCGGCGGATATCTGGAGCACCATCCCCAGCCAAAAGATTCAGGTGTTATCGGGAAAACAGCTCGCGTCGATTTCAACGGCGGGCATTGCGAATCTGTCGACTGAAGTTGTGCAGGCACTTACCAGTACCCAGTTAGCGGGATTGACCTCCGGTCAAATTGCTGCATTAACGACGGAACAGGTTGCGTTAATGTCGAGAGACCAGTGGGCGGGTGTTTCGCCGACGGTCATACCGGCGTTGTCCTGGCAACAATTAGGCGTGGTCCAGCTTGCGACCACCGCGCAAATCGCGGCCATTACGGCAAAACAGATCAGTGCCGTGCCCAAAGAGGCATGGAGCCTGGTATCCGAGGGTCGCGTGGCGGCCTTGTCTGCAAAACAGATCGCTGCGATTCCGGTCGATGCGATGCCGGTCTTATCAGATGGTGTCGTCTTTGCTTTGACCAGCACCCAGCTCGCTGGCATGACATCGGCTCAGATAGGCGCGATGACGACAGGACAACTGTCACTGTTAACGTCGACGCAAATTGCCGGTATCTCGACGACCGTCATACCGACTTTGTCCTGGCAAAAACTTTTTTCTCTGCATGACATAACAACCGCACAAAAAGCGGCTGTCACGCCCGCGCAGATTGCTTCAGTGGATCCGGACGCTTGGGCGGAAGCGACCGATCTTTCGCAGTTCCCTGTGAAATTGATTTCGGCGATCGCTACAGCGGCAATGCCCTACATTACTCCCACTGCCTTGGCAACGCTGAATGCAAAGCAAGTAGCGGCGCTGACGACAGCGCAGATTGCGGCCATACCTCCCCTGGGAGCGACCGCGCTAACCAGTACACAGTTCGCTGCGATGTCGTCAACGCAAATTGCAGCCTTGACCGTGGATCAGTTCGAAGCTTTGACCACAGATCAAACGATAGGTATTGCCGCTACCGCGCTACCTGCTTTGTCATGGCAGCAGTTGATCGTATTTCCATTTGCCTCAAAGGCGCAGGGTGCTGCGGTGACCGCAAAGCAGCTGGGCGCTATGCCGGCGGAGTTGTGGGCTTTCGCACCTTCCGAGCGGATTGGAAACATGTCTGCGGCCCAGATCGCCGCTATCGTGCCTGCAGGCGTGGGGCTGCTTTCGGAGGATTCTATTCAGGCATTGGGCAGTGCCCAGCTGGCCGCGATGACCACCGCCCAGATCACGGCGATGACGACGTCGCAATTGCACTTACTGACCACGACGCAAACTGCTGGATTATCGACCACAGCGATACCGTTATTGTCATGGCAGCAGTTAATTTCGCTTCCGCGGTTAACCACTCCGCAAATTGCTGCTGTCACCGCGAAGCAGATTGGTGCGATTCCTGCAGATGTCATCGCGACGAAGTCAGATGTGTCGATGCTCACACCAAAGCTGGTTGCGGCGATTTCGACCGATGGTGTGGCAGCGCTATCTGATTCCGCTATTGCATCGCTGACCAGCGCGCAGATGGCGGCTATGACCTCCGCTCAGGTCGGTGCGATGACGACGGATCAGTTGTCTTCACTCACTTCCACGCAGGTAGCTGGCATCACCACGGCCATCATTCCGACGCTGCCCTGGCAGAAGCTGGTGTCACTGCATCTCGCCACGAGCGCGCAGGTGGCCGCGGTGACGACGAGCCAGATCGCCGCAATCACCCCCGATGTGTGGGCATTGAATGCCAATCTGGTCGGTGTGCCAACGAAGTTGCTGGCTGCCATCACAAGCGATGGCATTGCGAGTTTGCAGAGTTCCGCTATTGCATCGCTGGATGCTAAGCAAATTGCAGCATTCACCACCGCACAAGTTGCAGCGATTTCGTCGATAGGGATTCAAGCGCTTAGCAGCAAGCAATTGGCCGGCATTACTTCGTCGCAGCTCGCGGCGTTGACTTACGATCAGATCAAGCTACTGACCAAGGAGCAGACGATCGGCATTGCGGCTTCGCTCATTCCGGCGATGTCATGGCAGCAGGTGGTTCTGTTCCCATACGCATCACCCGCACAAGGCGCAGCGGTTACTGCCAAGCAGATCGCGGCGATACCAGCAGACATTTGGGCGGTGGCCACCGCGGGCCGCATCGCCCCCCTGTCGGCAGCACAGGCGGCGGCGATTTCGGTACAAGCTATGTCGTCGATTCCC
>CAZXRS010000085.1:0-8166 GCA_964642635.1 uncultured Bifidobacterium sp.
GCCCCTATGTGAAATGTGCGCGTGTGGTCGGCGAGGTGATGGGTAAATACCACCCTCACGGCGACCAGGCAATCTACGACACGCTGGTGCGCATGGCACAGGATTTTTCCCTGCGCTACACCCTGGTCGATGGTCAGGGCAACTTCGGCTCTATCGATGGCGATAACGCTGCGGCCATGCGTTACACCGAGTGCCGTCTGGACAAAATCTCGCAGGAGCTACTGGCTGATATCGACAAAGAAACCGTCGACTTCGTGCCCAATTACGACGGCAAGGAGAAAGAGCCGTCGGTGCTGCCCACACGCATACCGAACCTGCTGATTAATGGCTCATCAGGTATCGCGGTGGGCATGGCGACAAATATTCCGCCGCATAACATCACCGAAGTCATCAATGGCGCGCTGCATGTGCTTAAAACGCCGGAATGCACCATCGATGAACTGATCGAGATTATCCCGGCGCCTGACTTCCCGACCGCCGGCATCATCTATGGTGTGAGCGGCGTGCGTGATGGTTATCGCACCGGCCGCGGTCGCGTGATCATGCGCGCTAAAACGCATTTTGAAGAGATTCGCGACGGGCGTTCCGCAATCATCGTCGACGAGTTGCCGTATCAGGTGAATAAGAAGTCGCTGCTTGAGCGCATTGCCGAACTGGCGCGTGACAAGAAGCTGGAGGGTATCTCCGACATTCGCGACGAGTCCGACAAGTCGGGCATGCGCGTAGTCATCGAACTCAAGCGCGGCGAGCTGCCCGATGTGGTGCTGAACAATCTGTACAAGCAAACCCAGCTGCAGGATACCTTCGGCATGAACATGGTCGCGCTAGTCGACGGCCAGCCGAAGCTGCTGAATCTGAAGCAGATGCTCGAATGCTTCCTGTCGCACCGCCGTGAAGTAGTCACGCGCCGCACTGTGTTCGAGTTGCGCAAGGCGCGCGAGCGCGGTCACGTGCTCGAGGGTCTTGCCGTGGCGCTGGCTAATATCGATGAGTTCATCGCGATCATCAAGGCCGCGCCGACACCGCCGGTCGCTAAGGCCGAGTTGATGGCGCGCTCGTGGGACTCGTCGCTGGTACGTGAGATGTTGTCGCGTACCGATATGGCGGCGTCCGGTGGCATCGATGCATTCCGTCCTGAGAATCTACCGCGCCACTATGGCTTGCAGACGGACGGCCTGTACAAACTCTCCGACGATCAGGCGCAGGAAATCCTGCAGATGCGACTGCAGCGCCTGACGGGTCTTGAGCAGGACAAGATCGTCAATGAATATAAAGAAGTAATGACGCAGATCGCCGATTTGCTCGACATTCTTGCGCGCCCGGAACGCGTGACCACGATCATCGTCGACGAGCTGAATGCGGCGAAGGCTGAATATGGTGATGCGAACAAAGATGCACGCCGCTCCACCATTGAAATCAACACCAGTGACCTCGGTACCGAGGACCTCATCGCGCCGCAGGACATGGTGGTCACGTTGTCACACTCGGGATACATGAAGTCGCAGCCTCTGTCGGAGTATCGTGCGCAGAAGCGGGGTGGCCGCGGCAAGCAAGCGGCAGCGACGAAGGAAGACGACTGGATTGAGCAGCTGTTCATCGCGAATACGCATGACTACATCCTGTGCTTCTCGAATCGTGGTCGCATGTACTGGCTGAAGGTCTGGGAAGTTCCGCAGGGCTCTCGTACATCGCGCGGCAAGCCTATCGTGAATATGTTCCCATTGCAGGATGGTGAGAAGATCACTGTGGTGCTGCCGCTTTCTGGTGAGAACAGCAAGTTCCCCGAAGACCGTTACGTGTTTATGTCGACGTCGCTGGGCACTGTGAAGAAGACGGCGCTGGCTGAGTTCAGCAATCCGCGCAAGGCTGGCATCATCGCGGTAGACCTTGACGAGGGTGATTTCCTGATTGGCGCCGCGCTCACCGATGGCAAGCATGACGTGATGCTGTTCTCAGACGCAGGCAAGGCAGTTCGTTTTGATGAGAATGATGTTCGCCCGATGGGTCGTACCGCGCGCGGCGTGCGCGGCATGAATCTCGACGATGGACAGCAAGTGATTGCCCTGTTGGTGGCTGTGAATGAGCAGCAGTCAGTGCTGACCGCGACTGAAAACGGTTACGGCAAGCGCACGCCCATCACCGAATACACGCGACATGGTCGCGGCACCAAGGGCATGATTGCCATCCAGACTTCAGAGCGAAATGGCAAAGTGGTTGCCGCGACGCTGGTCGATGCATCGGATGAAATTATGATGATCACCACCGGTGGTGTGCTAATCCGTACCCGTGTTTCCGAGATCCGCGAGATGGGGCGCGCCACGCAAGGTGTGACGCTGATTGCGGTGGAGAACGGTACCAAGCTGTCCGGCTTGCAGCGCATTGTCGAGGCCGATGCGGACGAGGACCACGGCTCGGATGATGCCGACGCCAACGCACCCTGACGCGACTGCTGCCGATAAACATAACGACAGGCACCGACTCCATGAGCGACGACAAGCTGAAGCCGCTACGCGAACAGATCGACGCAATCGATGCGCAGCTGCTCGCGCTGCTGAATCAGCGCGCGCGCATCGCGCAAGACGTTGGACATGTGAAGGCCGAGACCAACGCGCCGGTGTTTCGTCCCGAGCGCGAGGCGCAGGTGCTGGCCCGCATCGCAGAAAGCAATCCGGGTCCGCTAGCCTCCACTGATCTGCAATCGATTTTCCGTGAAGTGATGTCAGCCTGCCGCGCGCTGGAAAAGCGCGTGACGGTTGCCTATCTGGGTCCCGCCGGCACCTACAGCGAACAAGCAGTATGGAAGCAGTTCGGTCAGGCCGTAGAAGGTCTCGCCTGCGTGTCGATTGATGAAATCTTCCGTTCAGTCGAAGCAGGCACCGCTGAGTTTGGCGTGGTGCCGGTCGAAAATTCGACCGAAGGCACAATCAACCGCACGCTCGATTTGCTGATGCGCACCACCCTGACCATCAGCGGCGAGGTCGCCTTACCCGTACAACACAGCCTGATGACCCGGTCCGGTAGCATGGATGGCATCACGCGCATCTGCGCGCACTCGCAAGCGCTGGCGCAATGCCAGGCCTGGCTCAATGAGCACTATCCGGCGCTCGAGCGGCGCGCAGTGGCCTCGAATGGTGAAGCGGCACGAATGGCCAGCGAAGATAGCGGCGTCGCAGCGATTGCCGGCGATATGGCCGCGAAGCGCTACAGCCTCGCCATCGCGCATGCGCACATTCAGGATGATCCCCATAACCGTACGCGATTCTTCGTGATCGGCTCGCTGCAGCCAGGTACGAGCGGACATGACCAGACCTCACTGGTACTGTCGGTGCCAAACAAGTCCGGTGCCGTGTACGAGCTGCTGGCGCCGCTGGCGAAGCATGGTGTGTCCATGACACGCTTCGAGTCTCGTCCCGCGCGCACCGGCCGCTGGGAATATTTTTTCTTCGTCGATATCGACGGTCATGCGCAGGATGCCAAGGTCGCGAAGGCGCTCGCCGAATTGCAATCGCAAGCAGCATTCTTCAAAGTGCTCGGGTCTTACCCGCACGCTGCCTGACAATATCTGCTCACGTATTTTCTGATAGTTCAGCCATGACGACATTTGGTCCCGATTACGTTCGTGCGATTGCTCCCTATCAGGGCGGCAAACCTATTTCTGAAGTTGCGCGCGAGTTTGGCCTCGATGAGTCCGCGATCGTGAAGCTCGCGTCCAACGAGAATCCGCTTGGTATGCCCGCGTCAGCAAAGCGCGCCATGCAGCAGGCGATTGACGAGCTGGCGCGCTACCCGGATGCGAATGGTTTTGATCTGAAGGGCGCGATCACGAAGAAATTCGATGTGCCGGCTGACTGGATCACGCTCGGTAACGGTAGCAACGACATACTCGAACTTGCTGCACGCGCCTTGGTGCAGCCGGGTCAGGCGGTGGTGTATTCGCAGTATTCGTTTGCAGTGTATCCGCTGGCTACGCAGGCAGTTGGCGCACGAGCTATCGTCGTGCCCGCCAAGGATTTCGGCCACGATTTGGATGCCATGGCTGCGGCCATCACGCCGGATACCATGCTGGTGTTTGTAGCGAACCCTAACAATCCTACGGGCACTTTCATTGAAGGCGAGAAGATCGCTGCATTTCTGAAAAAAGTGCCGCCGCAGGTCGTCGTTGTGCTTGATGAGGCCTATACCGAATATCTGCAACCTGGCCAGCGCTATGACTCTCTTGCCTGGGTCAGGCAGTATCCCAATTTGATCGTATCGCGCACTTTTTCGAAGGCTTATGGACTTGCCGGCTTGCGCGTCGGCTTTGGTATCGCGCAGCCGGCATTGACCGATCTGCTCAACCGTATTCGCCAGCCGTTTAATGTGAACTCTTTGGCGCAAGCGGCTGCGATCGCCGTGCTGAACGATGACGACTACTTGCAGAAGAGCGCGCAGGTGAATACGGCGGGCTATCAGCAGATCACTGCAGCGTTCACACAGATGGGTATTGAGTTCGTTCCATCGTATGGCAATTTCGTGCTTTTCCGTGCAGGGAATGACGACGGCGCCGGCGCCCGAGTGAATCTTGCGCTACTGAAGCAGGGCGTGATCGTTCGTCCGGTGGGTAACTACAGCCTGCCGCAATGGTTGCGCGTATCCATCGGCCTGCCGGAAGAAAATGCAGCCTTCCTCGACGCTCTGAAAGTAGCACTCGCCTGATGCAGACGCAGCCCATCACGTTTGGTCGCATCGTCATCTTTGGCGTCGGTTTAATCGGCGGATCATTTGCGCTCGCGCTGAAAAATGCAGGCGTAGTGAAAGAGATTGTCGGCGTTGGTCGTCGTCGCGAAACGCTTGAACGTGCAAAGTCGCTCGGCATCATTGATGTGATCGGTGATGTGTCGTCGGTCGCTCAGGCGGATCTCGTGCTGCTGGCTGCGCCGGTTGCGCAGATCGAGGCCTTGCTTGCGCAGATCGCGCCACACCTCCATGCCGGTACCGTCGTCACCGACGCTGGCAGCACCAAGACCGATGTCGTACAGGCTGCGCGCGCTGCGCTGGGCGACAAGAGTCATCAATTCGTTCCTGGTCATCCGATTGCAGGACGTGAGCAGAACGGTCCCGAGGCTGCGTTACCCGATCTATACCTCGGTAAAAAAGTCGTACTCACTGCGCTTGCGGAAAATGCCGATGCTAGCGTCGCGAAAGTCGCGGCGGCCTGGGAACATTGCGGCGCGATCATTCATCGGCTGACGGCCGAGGAACACGACGCAGTGTTTGCGGCAGTCAGTCATTTGCCTCACCTGCTCGCTTATGCGCTGGTGGACGATATCGCTGCGCGCGACAATGCTTCGCTACTATTCCAGTATGCCGCCAGCGGATTCCGCGACTTCACGCGCATTGCCGGCTCTTCGCCAGAGATGTGGCGCGATATTTCATTGGCGAATCGAAATGCATTGCTCGCTGAGTTGGATGCTTACACGGCGCAGCTCGCGCAGTTGAGAGTCCTGTTGGCCGATGGTGATGGCGCCGGGTTAGAACAGATGTATACGCGCGCGCAGGCTGCACGGCTGTCATGGATTGCGGCTATTGAGGCTGCAGAGCAGAAGCGCGCCTATGAGCAGGGTGGAGATTAATGAAGCATTACCCGCACCACATCGATCTCAAGCCGGCGACGCTTGCGCGCGGCTCGGTCAAGTTGCCTGGCTCGAAAAGTATCTCGAACCGCATGCTGCTACTCGCCGCGCTCGCTACCGGCACGACAGAGATCAAGGAGCTGCTCGCATCGGATGACACGCATGTGATGCTGATGGCCTTGCAAAAGCTAGGCGTGAACTGGCGTCAGCACGGCGAGAGTCAGGATTTTGCCGTCACGGGAACCGGCGGCACATTGCCGGTGCACTCGGCGGATCTGTTCATGGGCAATGCAGGTACTGCGATTCGTCCGCTGACCGCAGCACTTGCGGCCATTGGTGGTGACTACACCGTGCATGGTGTGGCGCGCATGCATGAGCGACCGATCGGTGATCTGGTTGATGCGCTCAATGCCGCGGGAGCAAAAATCGACTACACCGGCAATCCGGGTTTCCCGCCGCTGCATATTCATCGCGGTCATCTGCATCCCGAGCGTTTGCAAGTGCGCGGCAATGTATCGAGCCAGTTCCTGACAGCTTTACTGATGGCAGGCCCCTTGATGGCGAAGCAGCAGTCGCTGACCATCGAGGTCATCGGTGAACTGATCTCCAAACCCTATATTGAGATCACGCTGAATTTATTGCAGCGCTTTGGCATTAGCGTCGAGCGTCACGGCTGGTCTTCGTTCACGATCGCGCCAGGGCAGATGTATCAGAGCCCCGGTAGCATTCATGTCGAGGGCGATGCATCGTCAGCGTCGTATTTTCTTGCTGCGGGCGCAATTGCCGGTGGTCCGGTGCGCGTTGAAGGTGTTGGTCGTTCCAGCATTCAGGGTGATGTGCGTTTCGTCGAAGCCCTACAGCAGATGGGCGCCGAGATCACGATGGGTGACAACTGGATTGAGGCGAAGTCGAACGGCGTGCTCAAAGCTATCGATGCCGACTTCAACCATATTCCGGATGCGGCGATGACGATCGCAGTCGCCGCGCTGTATGCGGACGGTACCAGCACGCTGCGCAATATCGCCAGCTGGCGGGTAAAAGAAACCGACCGCCTGGCTGCGATGGCGACGGAATTGCGCAAGCTGGGCGCCCTAGTGGAAGAAGGCGCAGATTACCTGCGGGTGACGCCGCCGATCGTACTTGAGCCCGCGACCATCGATACCTATGACGACCATCGCATGGCCATGTGCTTCTCGCTCGCGTCGCTCAACGGTGCGGCGCGTGACGGCACCACGGTGCGTATCAACGATCCCAAGTGCGTCGCAAAAACTTTTCCCGATTATTTCGAGGCGTTCGCGCGCATCGTGCAGCCGAGCTGAGCCATGAGTATCCCTGTAATCACCATCGACGGCCCGACCGCTTCCGGCAAGGGCACCGTCGCTTCACGCGTGGCCGAGACGCTTGGTTTTGCCTTTCTGGATTCAGGCGCGCTATACCGTCTGACGGCGCTGTCGGCGCTGCAGGCAGGGGTCTCGTTGGAGGATGAGCTAGCTGTCGCCAGCGTGGCGACATCGCTGGACGTGCGTTTTGAAGGCGAACGTATCCTGTTGGCAGGCCGTGAGGTGCAAGACGACATCCGGCAGGAGGTCGTTGGTAATTCGGCATCGAAAATCGCCGCGCTGCCGGCGGTTCGTGCCGCGCTGATCCATCTGCAGCATAGTTTCCGCCGCTCGCCTGGCCTGGTCGCCGATGGGCGCGATATGGGCACAGTGATTTTCCCCGACGCGCCGCTGAAGGTATTTCTCACCGCCAGCGTCGAGGCGCGCGCGGATCGACGTTATAAGCAATTGATTGGCAAAGGGTTTTCTGCTAATATGTCCGCCCTTTTGCAGGATTTGAAGGAACGCGACGCGCGCGACATGCAGCGCGCTGCTGCTCCACTAAAACCTGCACCAGGCGCTCACCTGCTGGACACGTCGGAGATGACGATCGAGCAGGCCGTGGCGCAGGTACTAGCGTGGTGGGTATAGCGGATTTTTTTCGCTTCATACTGCCCACCTCGCAGTGTCCTGAATCTGCATGAACCGTAGTACCGCTGTACCTTGGTGTCCCGCCTCGCGCAACGCAGGAGGGATGTTGAAAAACCTAACCCAGCCTGGGTTTCCGCCCGGTTGGCTAACACTGAAAATCTATGTCTACTGCTACTCATACCCCCGTGTCCGGCGAAAGCTTTGCCGCTCTGTTCCAGGAATCCCTGACCCGTCAGGACATGCGTTCGGGTGAAGTTATCTCTGCGGAAGTTGTCCGCATTGACCACAATTTCGTGATCGTGAACGCCGGCCTGAAGTCGGAAGCGTTTATTCCGATCGAAGAATTCAAGAACGATATCGGCGAACTCGAAGTCAACATCGGTGACTTCGTCTCCGTCGCGATCGAATCGCTCGAAAACGGTTTTGGCGACACTATCCTGTCGCGCGACAAGGCTAAGCGCCTCGCATCGTGGCTCTCGCTCGAGAAGGCGATGGAGTCCGGCGAGATGGTTACTGGTACCGTTAGCGGTAAGGTCAAGGGTGGTCTGACCGTCATGTCCAACGGCGTCCGTGCCTTCTTGCCG
>CAZXRS010000086.1:0-8132 GCA_964642635.1 uncultured Bifidobacterium sp.
CTGGACAGACCGGCCGCGCTCAACTCACTGAATCTGGACATGGTTCGGGCAATGACCGCGGCGCTGCTCACTTGGCGGGATGATCCAAACATCGCTGCTGTACTGGTCAGGGGAAGCAGCGAGCGCGCATTCTGCGCGGGTGGCGATATTCGTTTCTTCCATCAAAAGGGCAGCACGACTGCGACGGGCGGCGCGGCGCTGATCGAAGATTTTTTTACCGAAGAATATACGCTGAACCATCTGGTGCACACCTACCCGAAACCCTATATCGCGCTGATGGATGGTGTGGTCATGGGCGGCGGCATGGGCATCGCACAGGCTGGGCCACAGGCACGCCTTCGCATCGTGACCGAGCGCACGAAAATGGCGATGCCGGAGACCGGCATCGGTTTCTTTCCGGACGTCGGTGGTGGCTGGTTTCTGTCGCGTGCGCCGGGCCAGCTCGGCACTTACCTTGGCGTGACAGGTGAGGTCATCGGCGCCGCCGATGCGCTATATGCCGGACTGGCTGATCTGTTCGTGCCAGGTACGGCATTGTCTTCACTGTCGGAGGCGATCATTGAGGGAAAAAATGCGCAAATATCAGCGCATGAGTTCGCAAGTCAATTCGTTTCGCAGGCTGATCCGGCGCAGAGCTGGTTGGCACAACATCGTGTTGCGATTGATCGCCATTTTGCCTTCGACTCCATCCCAGCAATCATCGCTTCACTTTCTGCCGATAACAGTGAATTTGCGTCAGTGACCCTGGCAACGATGGGCAAGCGCTCACCGCTGATGATGAGTGTCGTACTGTCACAGCTTCGGCGCGCGCGACACCTGGAAATTGCCGACTGCCTCCGCATGGAGCGCACGATGGTACGTCGCTCTTTCGAGAATGGCGAGGTCATTGAAGGCGTGCGTGCGCTGGCAATCGATAAGGATCATGCGCCGAAGTGGAAACCATCAACGCTGGAAGAAGTGACGCCGCAGATGGTCGATAAGTTCTTTGAGAGCGCGTGGCCGGATTATGCGCATCCACTAAGAGATTTTTTATAGCGGGTAGAAGTCCCTGGATCTCGGCCTGCGCCGGGATCGAGCAATTTTCTCTTTCAAATTTCGTCTACCGCAAACAAGCGCCGATACTCTCGCATCGCGTACCGATCCGTCATTCCTGCGATGTAATCAGCAACCCGACGGGCCTGTTCGATGACATCATTGCGCTCGACCTGATAATCCGGCGGTAGTAACTGGGGTCCCGACAAAAAAATGCCAAACAGGTCGGTCACGATACGACGCGCCTTGCTCGTCATGCGGTTTACCTGGTAGTGCTGGTACAAGTTCTTGCGCAGGAAGCGTTTGAGTTCCTGCGCCTCAGTTTTCATCGACTCAGAAAAGCCAATCAATGGCGGTGCATTACGCACATCATCCATGCTCTTGACGCCAGCTTCAGCGATATTCGTACGCGACGTATCGATCAGATCCACCACCAGCGCATTGATCATGCGCCGAACGGTTTCATTGATAGCGCGCCTACCGCTAATAGACGGGAACTGCTTGTGTACTTCGGCTGAATACCGGGCATAGAGACCGACTTCCTGCATCTGCTCGACCGTCAGCAAGCCTGAGCGCAAGCCGTCGTCGATATCATGATTGTTGTACGCGATTTCATCAGCAAGATTAGTCAGCTGCGCCTCAAGGCTGGGCTGTTTCTTGTCGATAAAGCGCTTGCCGACATCACCGAGTTGCTGCGCATTCGGCAATGAGCAATGTTTCAGTATGCCTTCGCGTGTCTCAAACGTCAGGTTGAGTCCATCAAAGGCGCCATAACGCTGCTCAAGTTTATCCACCACGCGTAAGCTCTGCAGATTGTGCTCGAAACCGCCGAAGTCTTTCATGCAGGCGTTTAGCGCATCCTGCCCCGCATGTCCAAACGGCGTATGACCGAGATCGTGGGCCAGCGAAATCGCCTCCACCAGATCTTCATTCAACTGCAGATTGCGCGCCAAAGAACGCGCAATTTGGGCGACTTCAATGCTGTGTGTAAGGCGGGTGCGAAACAGATCGCCTTCGTGATTAACGAAAACTTGTGTCTTGTATTCGAGCCGGCGAAACGCCGTGGAGTGAATGATGCGATCGCGATCGCGCTGAAATTCGCCGCGCGTATCCGGCTTCTCTTCGGGCGTCTGTCGACCGCCTGACGTTACCGAGCGTGCGGCATAGGACGCGAGTCGCGCCTCGTACTGGTCAATCATCTTCAGCCTTTCACACACGCGGCCAGCGTGGCCTTCAGCATATCAGGCGGCACACTGGTGATCGTCGCAGCGCCCAACGGCTTGAGCAGGATGAATTTAATTTGCCCACCTTCGTTTTTCTTGTCGACTTCCATCAGCTCTAGCCAGCGGTCTGTGCCGAGATCAGGCGCGACGGTTGGCAGATTCGCGGCCTTAGTCAGCGCCACAATGCGATCTTTTTCCTGGGCCGACAAATAGCCCAGCCGCACCGACAAATCAGCGGCCATCACCATCCCGCAGCCAACGGCCTCGCCGTGCAGCCATTCGCCATAGCCCAGACCAGCCTCGATCGCATGACCAAAGGTATGACCGAAATTCAGGATCGCACGCAAGCCACCTTCGCGCTCATCCTGACGTACGACATCGGCTTTGATCTCGCACGAGCGACGGATGGCATGCGCGATCGCCGCGTCATCGCGTGCGACCAGCTTGTGCATGTTCTGTTCCTGCCATTGAAAAAAGTCTGCATCAATAATCGCGCCGTGCTTGATCACTTCTGCCAGGCCCGCTGACAGTTCGCGGTCCGGCAGCGTGGCCAGTGTCGCCGTGTCTGCCAGGACTGCTTGCGGTTGGTAGAACGCGCCGATCATGTTCTTGCCTAGCGGATGATTAATCGCAGTCTTGCCGCCGACCGATGAGTCGACTTGTGCCAGCAAGGTGGTCGGCACCTGAACGAAAGGCACACCGCGCATATAGGTCGCGGCCGCAAAACCGGTCATGTCACCGATTACGCCACCGCCAAGCGCCACCAAGGTGATCTTGCGATCGCATTTATGTCGGAGCAGCGCAGTGAAAATCGCCATCAGGTTGTCGACGTTTTTTTCTTCCTCACCGTCAGGCAGCACAATCGGTAGGCATTCCTTGCCTGCAGACTGCAACATGGTTGTCAATCGCTCGAGATAGAGCGGCGCAACCGTAGTATTGGTGACGATGGCCACACGCTTGCCCGGCATATGCGCTGCGAACTCAGTGCTCTGCAGCAGATGACTGCCAATCGTGATCGGATAACTGCGCTCACCGAGATCGACACTCAGATCAGCGAATACGGAGGAAGAAGGATGCATGCGGCTCATTCGGAATCGGTAGGCGCGGCTTTAGTGGCCGATGTGTTGAACTGTTCAAGTTGCGCGAGGATGTTCTGCACCACGGACTGCACATTCGGGCGACCGGTCTCGATCGTGATGTGCGCCACTTCCTGATACAGCGGCGCGCGCTGCCGGGACAGCTCCTCGATCTTTGCTTTCGGATCCGATGTCTGCAGCAGCGGACGATTTCGATCGTGACTGGTTCTTTGCAGAATGCTCGCGACCGAAGCCTTCAGATAGATCACGGTACCGCGCTCTCGAAGCCACCGACGGCTTTGCTCGTTCAGCACCGCACCGCCACCCGTAGCGAGCACGATGCCCTGCTGCGAACTCAGATCGCGAATGACGTCTGCCTCGCGCTGGCGAAAGCTGGCCTCGCCCTCGATCTCGAAGATGAGCGGAATGGACGCGCCGGTGCGCGCCTCGATCTCATGGTCGGCATCGACGAAACGCAGACTCAGTCGCTTCGCCAGCGCTTTGCCTATCGTGGTCTTGCCGGAGCCCATCAGGCCGACCAGGAAAATATTGGTATTCGGAGTCGACATGTTTGCCGTTGCTGGGGAGGTTTCCCCGGAAAGGCCACAGTTTATCCGATCCCGGCGCCACGCTCCGTCAGCGTAGCGGCGCGCCGCTGGTGGCCGACGACGCCATCTCCGTGACGATGCGTGGCGTGATGAAGATGAGCAGCTCCTTCTGACTGCGCAGCTGCGTGGTCTGACGGAACAGATACCCGAGCAAGGGCAGATCGCCGAAGAACGGCACCTTGTAGATATTGTTCCGCTCCTCCTGCGTGAATATGCCGCCCAGCACCACCGTGCCGCCGTTATCGACCTGCACGTTTGTTTTTACATGCTTGGTATCGATCGCATAGCTGTTACCGACCGCGATGCCACGTGAATCCTTCGCGACATCGACAGTGAGGATGATGTTGCCATCCGGTGTGATCTGCGGTGTGACTTCGAGTTTCAGGTTCGCTTTCTTGAACTGTATCGAGGTCGCGCCACTGGAGGTCGCCTGCTGATAGGGAATCTCCTCGCCCTGCTCGATGATCGCAGGCTGCTGATCCGCGGTCACCACACGCGGACTGGACAGAATCTTGCCCTTGCCGTCAGCCTGTAATGCGGACAGCTCGAGATTCAGGAAACGGTTCGCGCCAGCCGAAAACAGACTGAAACCTATGCTGCCCGGCGATGCTGCGCCTATCTTGCCCGCCGGCAGATCGACGAACTGCGTATTCGGTATGTAGCTGCTGCTAGTCGCCGCTACCTGACCGGTCTGTTCGCCGACGCCGAGGTAGTTACCGCTCACGGCCGCACGCGCACTACCCGGCAGGTTGATGCCATTTTTGTCGAGATAGCCGAGCCTTGCGCCGAGATTTTTGTTGAAGCTGTCATCAGCCTCCACGATGCGCGCTTCTATCATTACCTGACGCTGCTGCACATCCGTCAGCCGTATGAGTCGCCGCACTTCCTCGAGCTTGGCAGGTGTGTCCGTGACAAATAGCTTGTTGCTTCGCGGCTCGGCAGATGCGCTGCCGCGCCGCGACAAGATACTGCCTCGCCCCGGCTGACCGTCAAGTCCGAATACTTTCTGGAAGGCCTCTGCCTTTTGGTAGTTCAGCTGGAAAGTTTCAGTCACCAGCGGTTCTAGTTCGGAGATCTGTGCACGCTGCTCGAGCTCAAGACGTTCTTTTGTCAGCAGCTCGTCCTTGGGCGCGATCCACAGCACGTTACCGCTCTTGCGCATGTCGAGTCCGCGTGCCTGCATCACGATATCTAGTGCCTGATCCCAGGGCACATCCTTAAGCCGCAGCGTCAGGTTGCCGCCAACGCTGTCGCTAGCAACAACGTTCAGTCCGGTGAAATCAGCGATCACCTGCAACAGTGCGCGTACTTCGATGTTCTGGAAATTCAGCGACAACTTGTCGCCGTGATAGCCGCGACCGTTACCGCGCTCATCTGGCTTTTGTGGTCGCACCTCGACAACTAGCCGCCGGTCTGTCTGCCATGCGATGTGTTCCCACTGCCCGCTGGCTGTAACACTGATCCTGACCATATCGCCACTGGTACTTGCACTGACTTCTTGCACCGGTGTGCCGAAGTCTTTCACGTCAAGCCGCCGCCTTAGGATGTCAGGAAGACCGCTCTTCATCAAATCGACCACTACCGAATTTCCCTGACGCCGCACGTCCGTCGCTGATTGTGCTCGCGACAGGTCGATGATCACCCGGCCGGCACCCGCATCGCCGCGACGAAAATCAATATCAACGACCGCACTTCGCTCACTAGCGAGCTCCGCCGGCTTGCCCGCTGCTGACGTACCAGAGGATGCGCTGACGGATGCATCCCCCAGTACTACCTGCAATTCACCTTCGCGCACACGCGTGGTGTGAGTCATCGCGCGTTTCAAGGCCAGTACCAGTCGCGTACGCGATCCTGACTGTACGATATCGACATGACGAATCTCGCCGCTATCGATCAGCTTGCGCAGCTGCGAACTTGCGTTGATGGTATCCGGTAGGTCAATCACGATACGTGGCGGATCTGCCATCGAAAAACCTGCTGGTGGCGTCACCAATGGGTGCCGTAATTGCACGCGTAACACCTGCTGTATACCGTCACGCGCTGCCTCCATCGAACGTACCGCATTGGGTTCAGCGATACCATCGGAGGTAACCATCGCGAGCATCAGCCACAGGATGGGAGCCCGGCACCCAACTATCCTATTCATTGCTTCTCCTGTAAAACCAGTTGCGTTCTTCGCTGTGTCCAGCGTCCGCCGCCTTCCGGCACCAGTTCTTCGATGTCGACAGTCTTGTCACCGATCGCAATCACCTTGCCAAAGTCCTGCCCGAGATGAGCACCGACCCGTAGCTGATAAACCCGCTTGTCAGCTTCAATGAGCGCTATGGCCTCGCGTCCGCGACGCAAGCTGCCAATCAGTCGCACACTGTCCAGCGGAAAGAATTCGAGCGGCTCACGTTCGCGGCGCAAATCAGGTTGCACAGTATCTCCGGACGGTCTTTCGTCAGTCACCGTCAGCTTGGCTAGGTCGAAAGGATCGATGCGGGATGCGGGCTGGTAGCGGAATTCAGGTATCGCGCTGGTCGGTGGCAAGGATTGATGTTGCGATTGGTGTCGCTTTCTAACTTCGGCCATCCACGCGCGCAGATCGCCGTCTCGTTCATCGTCGCAAGCAGAGATCAGTACCACCAGTAGCGCAAACAGGATTCGGAATATCACTGCTTCACCCGCTGCTTGCGATCAGTTGCTTGCTGTTTTTTCTGCTCGGCTTCGGCAGGATCAAGATACCGAAAGGCATGTGCAACACATTCAAATGTCAGCACGCCCTCGCGCTGCTGAGTAATCGCAATGTGATCGATAGTGACAATACGCGGGAGGTTCGCCACATCGCTAACGAAGCTGGCCAACGCATGAAAGTTACCCGTCATCCGTATTTCGATGGGCAATTCTGCATAGTATTCGCTGAGACTGAGCTGTCCCGGCTTGAACAGTTCAAACTGTATTCCTCGAGCGACGCCGGCCTGACTGATCTCGGCGAGCAGCGCATCCATTTCTGCCTTGCCGGGCAGCTGGCGCTCCAGCCTGCTCACCCGCGCTTCCACCTCAGCTTTCTGACGACGCAGATTGTCTATGTTCTGCGCTTGCGATGCCTTGCTCTCGAACTCTGTGCGCAAGCGCTGCTCGTTTTGACGCCCGAGATCAAGTTCATCCCACTGTGGCTGCCACACCAGCCAGCCGCCTGCAGCGACGACGACGGCAATTGAGGCTATGGCGCAAAGAGTACGCGGCAGCGGCGGCCACAAGCCAGGATGCTTGCCGTCGAGATCTCGACATTGCTCTCGCAGCGCATCAAGCGCGCTAGCTATCGTACTCATGGCCTCTTTCCCGTGACACGATAGTTTTCCATTGAGATCGTGAACTCGAACAGACGTCGCGCGTCACGGCCCTGCCCCAAGCTGGCAGACTTAATCTCGACCAGCTCAGGGTGCCCCAACCATTCGGCACCTGCTTCGAGCATGCGCAGCAATTCCGACACGCGTCCGTTGGATTGGGCATAACCAGTGAGCGAGAGGCGCTCCCCCTGCTTCAGTGATTTCAAGATCACACCCTGTGGCAGACGATTCACCAGCTCATCGAGCAGATGGACGGGGCTTTTTCGACTCGCCTGCAAACGTTCCACTGACGCCCGCCGCGCATCCAGCGCTTCAATTTGCTGCCTCAGATCCCGGATCTCCCGGATGCTGATGTCGAGCGCTGAGTTCTCAGTAGTCAGCATTTGATTGCGCGCTTCCTGCAACGCGATGCGTCCTCCGTTGACTGCGAATATCGCGATAACGATCACAAGACCCAATGTGGCAGCCAGACCAAGTAGCCGCTGAAATTGCCGTTTCCGTTCGCGCCGTCGCTCGTCGCGCCATGGCAGCAGATTCAGTCTCGTCATAAATCAAAACTTCTCAAGGCAAGACCGCAGGCCAACATGCATGCCGATGGATGATCATCGATTTCATATCGCGCTCCTACAGACCAGTGGCGCAGTGGGTTCGGCAGGCTGACCTCAACGCCAATGCGTTTGGCGAGAGCGGCCGGCAAATCGGAAGGTACAGCGCCGAGCAGGTAAAGATGGTGCAAATCTGACTGGCCCGTCGCGGTCTGGAACAGCTGAAGGGTGCGATTGAATTCCTGACAAATAGCCTCGATGGCCGCCGCCTCATTCTTCAGCAACCCTGAGCCTAATTCACGCTCGTAGAGCAGTA
>CAZXRS010000087.1:0-7516 GCA_964642635.1 uncultured Bifidobacterium sp.
GGCATGATCGTGACCGCCGGCGGCATCGACACGCATATTCATTTCATCTGCCCGCAGCAGATCGAAGAAGCGCTGATGTCCGGTGTCACTACCATGATCGGTGGTGGTACGGGACCTGCCGTCGGTACGGCCGCAACGACATGCACGCCGGGACCATGGCATATTCATTCGATGCTGGCAGCAGCGGATGCATTTCCGATGAACCTCGGATTCCTCGGCAAGGGCAATGTGAGTCTGCCGCTGCCGCTGGAAGAACAAATACGCGCAGGTGCCATCGGACTGAAGCTGCATGAAGACTGGGGTTCAACGCCGGCTGCTATCGACAACTGCCTGTCTGTCGCAGACAAGATGGATGTGCAAGTTGCCATTCATACCGACACACTGAACGAAGGTGGCTTCCTCGAGCACACGCTATCCGCTTTCAAGGATCGCACCATCCATACTTTTCATACCGAAGGCGCGGGTGGCGGCCATGCGCCGGACATCATTGCGGCGGTGGGTCAGGGCAATGTACTGCCCTCTTCCACCAACCCGACACGTCCGTATACCCAAAACACGCTGGATGAGCACCTCGACATGCTGATGGTCTGCCATCACCTAGATGCCGCGATCACCGAAGACATTGCGTTTGCCGAATCGCGCATTCGTCGCGAGACGATTGCTGCCGAGGACATCCTGCATGACCTTGGCGCGATTTCGATGATGTCATCGGACTCGCAGGCTATGGGCCGAGTGGGTGAGGTCGTGATGCGCACCTGGCAGACTGCGCACAAGATGAAGGTGCAGCGCGGAGCACTGAAAGAAGACTCGAACCGCAACGATAACTTCCGCGCCAAGCGATACGTGGCCAAGTACACCATCAATCCGGCGATCACACATGGTGTGTCGCATATGGTGGGTTCAATCGAAGTCGGCAAGCTGGCGGATATCGTGCTGTGGAAACCAGCTTTCTTTGGTGCCAAGCCGGCGATGATTCTAAAGAGCGGCATGATCGCCGCGGCGCAGATGGGCGACCCGAACGCATCCATACCAACACCACAGCCCGTGCATTACCGAATGATGTTCGGTGCTTATGGCGGCGGATTGAAGACTTCGTTCACTTTCGTGTCTCAGTCGGCGTTTGATGCTGGTATCGCCGAACAGCTGAAGCTGAACAAGCCGGTCGCTGCGGTCAAGGGGATGCGCAACTTGCGAAAGACGGACATGATTCATAACGGTTACGCACCGAAGATGGAAGTTGATCCTGAGACTTATGAGGTTCGTGCTGATGGCGAGTTGCTCGTCTGCGAGCCGGCGAAGGTATTGCCGTTGGCGCAGAGGTATTTTCTGTTTTAACCGTCGTTGTGGATCCCAGCGTTCGCTGGGATGACGATTTGTAGGGCGATGACGCTTAAAATCGTCATCCCGGCGCAGGCCGGGATCCACGACTGAACATCTGAAGACATAGCAATGCTAACCCTCCACACCAAACTAGAACACTCCGACCACATCGACGGCGAGCTCATCCTCCCGTATGAACTGCGCGAAAAAAGTCGCCAGCGCGCGCAACTCGCCTCAGGAGAAGAGGTCGCCGTTTTCACCGTGCGTGGCACCGTGCTGCGCGATGGCGATCTGCTGAAGGGCGAAGATGGTCGTGTAATTAAAGTCAAAGCAGCGCCCGAAGCCACCTACAAGGTTTCCTGCACGTCACCAGAAGCGCTACTGCGTTGCGCATTCCACCTCGGTAACCGTCACACCCAAGCGCAAGTGGGCGATGGCTGGCTACGCATTCGTAAAGACCCGGTACTAAAAGACATGCTGTCTGGACTCGGCGCTCATGTGACCGAAGAGCAGGCACCTTTCGAACCAGAAGCTGGTGCTTACGGCGGAGGTCATCATCACCATGATGACGGTCACCACCATAATCCGCTGGCTCCGATACCTGTGCGTCAGAAAATTCATCGCCCGGGCGACGCACAGTGACCGTGTCCATGAACACTTCATCGCTACTTCACCTGCTTCAGTTGTGTAGTCCGTCACTACCGGTTGGCGCGTACAGCTATTCTCAAGGACTGGAAGCGGCAATGGAAAGTGGGCATGTCCACGACGAAGCGACTGCACGGTCATGGATTGCATCGATGCTGGACGAAGTGGTGGCGCGCCTCGAGGCGCCGATTACGTGGCGATTGTTGCAGGCGTTCGACATACGTGACGCCGCATCGGTCAATCACTGGACCGAGTTGTTCCTCGCCTCGCGCGACAGCGCAGAGTTCCGCGCTGAGACGCTTCAGATGGGCTATTCACTGGGAAAGCTGCTACCCGAGCTAGTGCCTGATGATCCGTCGCTGCTTGCGCTACTCCCGCCACCGAACGAACTGCCCTTCCCGACCGCACTGGCTGCTACTGCAGTCGCTTTGAAAGTCCCGGCAGATGAGGCCTTGCTTGGCATGCTGTTTTCATGGGCAGAGAACCAGGTCCTGGCCTGTGTAAAGTCAGTTCCACTAGGTCAGGTGGCAGGCCAGCGCCTGCTGCTATCGCTCAGACCTCAACTCGAGCAAGCGTCTGATACGGCGCGCAGTATCGCGGATGAAGACATGTCGAACTGGACACCGGGCCTATCCTTGCTGTCAATGCAGCATGAGGTCCAGTATTCCCGGCTCTACCGATCCTAAATAAACTATTTTCTGTGAGATTCTGATGACTACTCCCAATCCTCTACGCGTCGGTATCGGTGGCCCCGTGGGCTCTGGCAAAACAGCGCTGTGCGAGATGCTGTGCAAACAGATGCGCGATCGCTATGACATGGCCGTGATCACAAACGACATCTATACCAAGGAAGACATGGAAATTCTGTTGCGCGCCGACGCGCTACCAGCAGATCGTTTGATGGGCGTTGAGACTGGCGGCTGCCCGCATACCGCTATCCGTGAAGACGCATCGATCAATCTCGAAGCAATTGCACGTATGAGTGCGGACTTTCCGGATCTTGACCTCATACTCGTTGAATCCGGCGGCGACAATCTTGCTGCCACCTTTAGCCCCGAACTATCAGACCTGACGATTTACGTGATCGACGTCGCCGGTGGCGAGAAGATTCCGCGCAAGGGGGGGCCAGGCATTACGCGCTCGGATCTACTGATCATCAACAAGACCGATCTCGCGCCATATGTCGGTGCGGATCTCGACGTGATGGCTTCGGATGCCAAAAAACAGCGAGGCGACAGACCGTTTGTGTTCACCAACCTTCGCAAGGGTGACGGGGTGGAGACGGTGGTGGAGTTTATTCGGAAGCAGGGGCTGCTTGACGAGGGCAAGCATTGAGCGGGCTACCACGCATTTGCTGTATCCCACCGCTAATTTCCCACACCTTTCCTGTTCACCGCAGGTTGTTGCGTTTTCTTATCCCGCTGCTGGGTGGTCGTCGCGAATCGATTCACGAAGTTCGAGCTGCTTGATGTAGTCTTTTTGACCAGCGGAAACAAAAGCAAGACAGGTACTGCATCACCCTCCTCAGCTTCTTCGGAATTCCCGCACGAAAACTCACATCTTTCGATATTCCTACCGAAGTCTCAGCCTCTCATGATCGTGACTCGTCTCACTGATACGGAGGTGTGAAATGAAAGTTCTTTTCAAGTCTCGTGATCCAAAGGCAGATGAACTACGGGATTGGGCGACCGAGCGAGCCAGTTTCGCTTTTCGCCGCCATCCAGATGCTGCTCCGCGCGCGATCATCCAGCTATCCGACATCAACGGCCCGCGCGGTGGCGTGGATAAGGAGTGCGTAGTCGAGGTCAGCGCCGCCGGATCGGCGCCCGTCGTTGTTCGTACGGTGGCACCCAATTGGCACTGCGCGCTAAACCGCGCACTAGTGCGTGCTTCTTCAGCACTAAAGAAACTACTCGGCCGCGATAAGGATGCCCGAGTAGGCAGACGGCGGCATCGAGCGGAAGTCATGCACCTTGAAAGCTGAGCCCAACACATTAATCACTTCAGCAAAGGAATAATCGCCATTGAGACCACGCATTACACAAGAAGCGAGACTCCTTAAGTTAGATAGGTCGGTATATCGCATCTAGGAGCATCCATGAAACGCGACGATATGATTCAACACTTATGTTTCTTTGTATCGCAAGGCATCAACGTACCGACACAGGCCTTCGACATGGCACGCACGATGGACGTGGCGCGCTTCGAACGTACGACGGCCCGTCAAGCAGCATTGCTAGTGCTCCGAATGGCGCTTCAGCGGCGCTTCAGCTTTCTAACGGTACGGCCGTCACTACTCGATAACCTGTCGCAACAGCACAGAATGTCAGTACCATCCGCCCAGCAGTCGAAGAGATAGCGACATGACATATACACCTTGGCCTGGCGACTCCGTATGCGCAGCTGGCTGCTATGCCACAACTTCGTAGCATAAACATCCGTATAACCCCAGATAAATTATCAGATAAGCAATTTCGGCGAACATAGTTATTCATATTGGCGGTCCGCACTTTTGGTATCCTCGTTACGATACTCAGCATTACGTGCGTTACGGCCTGCATTTTTCTGCGCGAACGCCGACAATACGAGCAACCGGCAGCTTTTGTATTTTGCGCCCAGTGCGCGCACGCGGTTGACCGACAAGTGTGTTAATGGAGATTGCAAAATGAAAAAAATTCTGGCTTTGAGCCTGTTGGCGCTATCTAGCGTTGTCATGGCGGGTGATGGCGATGGCAGCGATGCGCCGAAGAATAAGTACTACGTGATGGTGGATACTGGCATGGAGAAGGATGCCCTCGCGAAAGAGTACATCAACGCCAATATCACGATGGGAGTTAAAACCCCGTCGAAGACCGAGTATTCGGTGAAGGTCGGCGCCAGCCTCAAAGATACGACGACTGACGAGCTGTCTAACAATATCGAGATGAAGATAAAGCAGTCCTTTGATGTCGGCACTTTCTTTACGCCGTATGTCGCGGTGCGCTTGGGCGAGAAGTTCAAATATGACACGACGCATTTCACCCATTATTCATTCGATGCTGGCGTCAAGCTGCCGCTGTCGGAAAATCTTGCCCTAGACGTTGGCGCACGCTATCGCAATGCATTTGAATCCTCAAAAAACTATCGCAGCACTCGACTGCATGTCATGGGTCTGTACGACTTCGACAAGCACAATACCGTCGGCCTGCGCTATACGCAGAGCGATGCGACAAGCGAGTCTGAAGAGCGCACTGGGTGGCGCGTACATTATCAGCGTAACTACTGATAACGCCCTGCCCCATAAAACCCTGCCAATCTGGCAGGGTTTTTTTGTTTTTCACGGTTGATGATTTTCGAAAATATAATTCTATGGCCAATGACCTATCCGACAATCCGATTTCCTGGCTTGTAATAGAAGGATCCAGCCTGACCCTAGCCTCCAAGCTATTGATCGCTTATGGGGCAATCATGTGGCTCTCTTGTGGACTCACCTGGATCATCTCGCTGAACGATCCCCGTACGCTTCGCGAGGTGGGCGTCTGGGTTAAGCCCATGAAGTTCATGGCCGCTACAGCGCTGTTTGCGTGGACGACCGTGTGGGTCAGTCATCTTGCCAATCCAGCCGTCACCCACGACAACGCCTATGTCTGGATTTGCGCCCTGATCATCGTCACCTCATTGTTTGAGGTGGTTTACATCACCTATCAGGGATCACGAGGTGAGGCATCGCACTACAACACCAGTGATCCCTTGCACGCTATGCTATTTGGCGTGATGGCATTGGCTGCCATAGGCTTAACGGGATCCCAGGCCTGGCTGGCGCTAGAACTATGGAAGGCATCTCAGCCCGGGGGATTGTCTGTCGTTGGCCTGAGCGTTGTGATTGGCTTGCTACTGACCTTTATTCTCTCCACCATCAGCGGCTTCCTGTTAGGAGGCAATCAGCCACCTGCGGGGCAGGGCCTCCCCATTGTGGGTTGGCATCTGACGAAAGATATACGCCCGTCACACTTTCTCGGTGTACACGCCCAGCAACTGATTCCTATGGTGGGCTTGCTATGCGATCGCTTTTTGGGGGGCTATGCAGCCCAAGGGGTCAGCGCCGCCTCAGCAATGTATCTGATGGCCTGGGCGGTTCTGACGTGGGCCAGTTTTTGAGACTACAGCGTCAATTCATTAACGCTCGACGATTTGGTTTTTATAGCTATTAACGGCGGCGGCGATCAGCTTGAGATCACCTTCCTCTACTCCCGCCGACGTCATCGCATCGCACAGCAATTCGACGACCAGTTCGAAGGAAGTTTTTGTGATGCCTATCCCTTGGTGTGCGCTGCGCATACTACGGCCAACATAATCTGAGGGCGTCTTTCCCATGGCTAGCGATACGAAAGCGACCTGGTGAACGATGAGATCTTCCATCGGCACACCTTCAAAATAGCGACGTAGCTGTGGACGCCGCATCACGCGCTTATAAAAATCTCGAACGATCTCGGTGATGACTGGCGCGCCACCGTATTTGTCGAACAGCGTTTCTGTCGGAGATTGGCTCATGGTCGTTCACATATTGATGTTGCTGACATGATTTGATAAACGCTTTACACCACACCGCAAATCTTACATCACTCTGTAAAAATCACCTGCCCCGATAGTAACAAGCTTATGAACTTCGGGGTTTTCATCAGAGAAAATGACAGACGCACCTCCCAAGTGGCTGGTCAGGACGCGCGCTTACAGCAAGGAAGAGGTTTTTCCCTTAGCGCTACCAGGGTTAAAGCATCGAAGTACTGTTGCGGCTGTCGAAGCCGGTGTGGCGCCATGCCTGCACGGCAGACGCTGCAATCAATGGGGATATTCGATCTGAATCAGAGAACGATAGGTGCCGGCTGAAACTTCTACCAATAAGGGCAGCGCACCTTCTGGGACAACATCAGTCACAAATGCATGCTCGTCCGGGAGGTAACGGAGCCAGGTGGGCAAGGGTTTGTTGCCCGGAAGCGTGACCCGAACCGAAGCGTCGGCCGATTTGGCTGCTTCGGATGCGTAGACTGGTAATGGAATGACGATGGGACTTCCATCAGCTTGCTGCCCCTTAGGCAATGTCAGGGACAAGATATCAGCCCCTCTTGTCTGAGCGGTTTCACGATTTGGCACCAGCGTGAGATTGACTGCCGAAGTTCGGGCTGGTGCACTCGGTGGGAGGTGGGGCCACAACTCGACCGATTGATTAATGCGCGCCGCTGCCGGCGAACCTATGCCGAAAGCGTAATTGCTGACCAACCCGGTATCGTCATCCAGCTGTAGTGAGCGCAGAACTACCTGGTTCGTGGGCAGCGGATCTTTACTGGTGTAGCGTATATCAACGTTACTGATCTTCAGATTTTCTCCGGCGACCAAACCCAGTAGCGTGACAGTGGCATCGGCAGTGTCTTTGCCGTCATAGATTTTATCTTTTACGGTTAATTCGGTCGTGAGGGACTTTGGAGTAATGCGTGCTGCAGCAGTCTGTCCTGCCGACAAAACATAATTGGATGCTCTGCCGCCATTCGTTCCATCTGATAGTACGAGCGTATCG
>CAZXRS010000087.1:7526-8098 GCA_964642635.1 uncultured Bifidobacterium sp.
GGTTACTTGCCGAGCCTGTAAAACATCCTTGCTATTGAAGCTCGCAGACATCACCGTAGCCGATACGGTTTCTGAGCCCACCATGCCAGCCAGCCCTCTCAGCTGTGCCGAGGCTGAGGTCGATCCATCGTAAATCTTGTCGTTGGCAGTTGCGGAGGCCGTCAGTACCTTAGTGGTCACTACCCCGTTGACCGATGCAATACTGGGCAGCTGGTAGTCGTAGTCGGTGAGTCGGCTGCTTGCGGTGGTGGAGGTAATCGTCAATACCGGCGCCCCACTGCTGACCGCAATCGTCGTCGCATCCGTTACGTGCGCACTGTTATAAGCCAGCTGGACTGCGCTGGTATCCACCTCCAGTGCGTCGCCACCAATCATGCCGGTAACCACACCCGTTTGCGTCAGGCCACCCGTACCCACTGGCACATTCGTCGTACCGTCGTAGACCTTGGTTTGTGTGCCTGTGATGGATACGGTCGGCAAGCTCAGTACCTTCGGCGTCACCGCGCCATTGACCGACGCAATACTGGGCAGCTGGTAGTCGTAGTCGGTGAGTCGGCTGCTTGCGGTGGTGG
>CAZXRS010000088.1:0-8048 GCA_964642635.1 uncultured Bifidobacterium sp.
CCCACGTCAACCTGAGGGGCAAAATATCCGCCAGATCAGCGCGTTTTCGGAGGAAGAATGGCAAGCAGCCTTGGATTTTATGCTTGTTTTGATAACAAACCAGGCAGCCCGGTATAGCCGGCGGCGCCGGTGAATTGCACAGGGAAATAGGAAGCGGCAGCGGCCGAGAACGGCGCGCTAGGGAACCAAGCTAAGGAAAAGAAACGCGGCGAAGATCACCAGATGGACAGCACCTTGCATCACATTGGTACGCCCCGAACCGAGCGTGATGGCACCCACAATGAAGGATAAGGTCAGCAGCGCGATATCTTTCGGCTCCAGCCCGAGTTCAAGCGGCATACCGAAGATGACCGCAGTGGCGACAACAGCCGGAATGGTCAGGCCAATACTGGTAAGCGCCGAACCGATCGCGAGATTCATACTGGTCTGCAAACGATCAGCGCGCGCAGCCCGTGCTGCGGCCCAGGTCTCAGGCAACAGCACAATGATCGCGACGATGATACCGACCACTGTCTGCGGAGCATTGGCACTGGCAACTGCGCCCTCGATCACCGGTGACAGTAGCTTCGCGAGTCCCACCACGCCAACCAGCGCCACCAGCAACAGACCGAGGCTCTGCCATGCAGCGCGAGCGGACGGCGGCTCGGCGTGTATCGACTCGTCTTCGGGGCTCTGGGCCGGTAAGAAATAATCACGATGACGAACCGTTTGTATAAACACATACACCAGCCACAAGGCCAGTGACGACATCGCGACAAAGACAAGTTGGCTAACGGTGTAGGACCCCTCGGCAGAGCTGATGGTCAGGCGTGGCATCACCAGCACCAGCACTGACAAAGCGACCAGCGCAGCGAAACCTGAACCGGTTCCCTCGATACGGAAACTCTGTTCGCGATGGTGGAGTCCACCGATGAGTACACATAAACCAACGACGCCATTACAGATAATCATCACGGCGGCATAGATCGTGTCACGTGGTAGCGAAGCGGCCGCTTCCCCGCGCGCCATCATCAGTGACAAAATCAGCGCGACCTCAATCACCGTTACCGCCAGTGCCAGGACCAGCGTACCGTAAGGCTCGCCAATCTTGTGCGCAATGACCTCGGCATGATGAACAGACGCGATGACCGCGCCGAGCAATGACACCGACATGAATGCCAACATCAGCGGCGCAGAGAATCCTGCGACACCGATAGCAACAGCAAACAGGCCAACCAGCGGCAAATAGATCGGCCAGCGCGGTAGCGCGCTGGAATCAGGGTTGGCAATGTTACCGGTCATGGAAGGTGATGCGCCGCGTCGTTCCGAAAGGAGTAATCGATAGCTTTAGCGCGGACCGAAGAATGAACTTGCGGAGCCTCGCTCTTTGCCTGTGGCCTAATAATAGCCGGAGACAGTGGCGAATAAAAGGGACGCGTATCCCCCATCCAGCGTCTTAACTCGCGGACAGGAATGTCGGTAGCATCGTGAATTTTCAGCAGAATCTCGCTGCTAATCGCCAGCCTGCGATTTCGAACCTTGCTGACCACCGACGGGGACAAGCCTAAGGCGCGTCCGAGCGCGGAATAAGAGCGAACGCCCAGTCGTTTGCAAAGACGCTCGAACAGGACTTCAGGCAGATACTGGGTCGCGGAAAGCTCGGTGCATTTGGTGTTTTTCATAGCGACATCCTTGATCGAAAAATAGACTCAACGAATCCACACGACCAAAGATGCCAGCATTTATCCTTCTAAAAAACACCTATCAAACTTAAGAAGCATTCGTAAAAACGGAAGGCAGCCCAAGAATAATTATCAAACTAAAAATTATGTCCCCTGCTCGGCTGTGATCAGTGATTGACCAGTCGAGCCGGTAGTTTCAGCACCAGCACCGCGCCGATCAGCAAGATGCCTGCAAACAGGATCAGGCTGTCCTGTGCATTGCCGGTGACATCGGTGATAACACCAGCCACCGAGGTACTGACCATGCCGCCGACATTGCCCACCGCGTTCACCAGAGCGATGCCCGTGGCAGCGCCCACGCCGCTCAAGAACGTGGGTGGCAGACTCCAGAATGCCGCTTGAGTGGTCGAAGCACCTGCAACGGCAATGGTGAGCACCAGCATGGTTAACGCCAGGCTCTCGTGGTGAACCCAACTCAGAGCGAGTCCGATCGCAGTAATTACGCAGGGTATGGCAGCATGCCACCGGCGCTCACGCAGACGGTCGGCATGCTCATTGTTCATGAGTGAAGCGACGATGGCGGTCGCATAGGGAATCACCACCAACCAACCGATCTGCACCGGATCAGTCACGCCATGCTGCTTGATCAACGTGGGCAGCCAAAACAGCAGCACATAGACCGCGCTGACGATACAAAAATACGCAATGCTCAATTGCCACACACGCGCACTCTTCATCACGCTGCCGAAGCTTGCATGCTCCTGATTACGTTCAGCCTCAAGCGCAATGTCCGAGGACACGATCGCCGCCTCTTCGGCGCTGAGCCAGGGTGCGTCCTCTGGTTTATCGACCAAGACTTTCAGCACCACATAGCCCAGCAGCAGCGAGGGCACGGTCTCGAGCAGGAACAACCACTGCCAGCCATGCAGGCCACCCACATCTGCAAAGGACGCCAGTATCCAGCCCGACAACGGTCCGCCGATCACACTCGACAACGGCACCGCTGTCAGATAGAGCGCCAGCATGCGACCACGACGCACCGAGGGAAACCAGCAGGAAATGAAATACATGGCGCCCGGACTGAAGCCTGCCTCGGCTACACCCAGCAGAAAACGCAACACATAGAACTGCGTCGGTGTCTGCACGAAAGCCATTGCCGCACCGATCACCCCCCAGGTGATCATGATGCGCGCAATCCAGACGCGCGCACCTATCTGATGAAGCAACACATTGCTCGGCACTTCGAACAGGAAGTAACCCAGAAAAAAGATACCCGCACCCAGACCGTACACCGTGTTGCTGAAGCCCAGGTCATCAAGCATCGTCAGCTTCGCAAAGCCCACGTTCACGCGGTCCAGATACGCGGCGACCAGACACAAACACAGCAGCGGCAAGAAGCGCAGCATGACCTTGCGATAAATCGCGTCGCGCTGCGGATCGTCGACTGGCTTCGCTTCAAGGCTCAGGCTGGGATTCATGGGGCGCTCGATTCAAAAAGTGGTGGAGGATAGGATCAGAGATCAACCATGCGTCGTGCCAGGTGCGCCAGTGGTCCGGCCTTGCGACCCGTTTCGATAGCATCAGCCGCGTTCGCATTTCCTTGCTGCGCGCGCTCAGCGATGCCATGCAGGATAGCCGACATACGGAACAAGTTAAAAGCCAGGTAAAAACGCCAGACCGCGTCGTCAACATCGACGGCATGTCCCGAGTGCTGCGCATACCAGCGACGGTACGTAGACTCATCAGGTATGCCCAATTCCTGTAGATTCAGGCCGCCTATGCCGCGCCATAGTTCGTGCGGTATATGCCAGCTCATGCAATGGTAAGCGAAGTCGGATACCGGATCGCCCAGCGTCGACAGTTCCCAGTCAAGCACGCCGGTCACACGACACTCTGTCGGGTGGAAGATCAGATTGTCGAGTCGGTAGTCACCATGGATCAGCGCACTACGCGCCTGCGTCGGAAGATGCGCGGGCAGCCAGTCCATCATGAAGCGCATGTCATCGCTCAGCGGCAATACCGACGCCTGAAGATTACGCGACCAGCGATCGACCTGACGCGCGATGAAGCCTTCTCTGCGACCGTAGTCCGACAGTCCCGCCTGATCCGGATCGACGGCGTGCAAGGCCGCTATCACGCGATTCATTTCTCGATAAATCGCCTCGCGCTCAGCAGCAGGTAGTCCCGGTAGCGATTGCTCGACGAACACGCGGCCCTCAAGAAAGGACATCAGGTAAAACGGTGTGCCGACGACGGACGTGTCATCGCACCAGGCAAGGGGCTCGGGCACGGGTACTGCACTGCCCTGCAAGGCCGATATCACTCGGTATTCACGGTCGATCGCATGCGCTGATTTCAGTAAGGGACCATCCGGCTGTTTACGAAGTACGAAACGCCGATTTTCGCTACTGAGCAAATACGTCGGGTTCGACTGGCCACCCGCCAGCGCTTTCGCCACGAGCGAACCCGAACCGATATGACCCTGAGCGTGCAGCCAGGCTTGCAGACGATCGAGCACTTCCTGCTTCATAGCGTGCTCACCAAATGACCACGATCGACTGCGACGCACGCGCCAGTCATGCCGGCACTGGCACTCGAGGCCAGCATTAACAGCGGGCCATCCAGATCGGACATCTGCACGAATTCGCGCGTGGGCACGCGTTGGCGCAATTTCTGTCCGGGCTCGCTGTCGAGGAAATCACGATTCAGATCAGTCACGACGTAACCGGGCAGTAGCGCATTGACGCGAATCTTGTAACGCGCCAGTTCGAGTGCCATCACCTTGGTCGCCTGGACCACGCCTGCTTTCGATATCGCATAGGGCGCAATACCCGCGGCAACACGCTCACCCAGTACCGACGCGACGTTGACGATGACGCCGGGTTGTGAAGCGTCGCGCAAGCGGCGTGCTGCCTCGGTAGCGACCAGCCAGCAGCCTTTGAGATTGGTGTTGATCACGCTATCCCAGTCTTCCTCAGTCTGCTCCAGCATGCCACGTGTCACCGTCACACCGGCGTTGTTAATCACGATGTTGCACACGCCAGCCTGATCAAAACAGGTCTTCACACTTGCGCTCGATGAGACGTCAAGTGCTACCGCTGATGCCTTGCCACCTGCTGCGCGCAAGCTGTCTTGTAGGGACTGCAGCTTGTCGATGCGGCGCGCAGCCAGCACCACCTCGGCACCGGCGTCAGAGAGCAGCTGAGCGAAATACGCACCGAAACCGCTCGAAGCACCGGTCACCAAGGCGCGTTGGCCGTCCAGACGCAGCGCCTGCGTCACACGATCAAACGCGCTCATGCCGCCGTTCCTGCAGCCAGCTTTCTTGCCATGCTCCAGCGATGCACTTCACTCGGGCCGTCATAGATGCGGAAGGCACGCATATCAGTGAAGATGCGCATCACCGCACTCTCACCAGTGACGCCCATACCACCCAGCATCTGCACCGCGCGATCAACCACGCGCCATTCAGCTTCCGAACAGACGACCTTGGCTCGACTCGATTCGAAATTGCAGCGCTCACCCTGATCCAGCATCCATGCGGTGTGCCAGATATGCAGTCGTGCGGTCATCAGGTCCATATCATTGTCAGCAATCATGAAGCCCACGCCCTCATGCTCAACCAGTGGTTTGCCAAATGCTTCACGTCGTTTCACATAGTCGAGTGCAATATCTTGCGCGCGTCGTGCTTGCCCGAGCCAGCGCATGCAATGGGTCAGTCGCGCCGGTGCCAGTCGTACCTGCGCATAGCGGAAGCCTTTGCCGATCTCACCGAGTACATCAGTCGCCGGAATCCTGAGATCCTTGAACTCGACCACGCCGTGACCACCTGAGAAGCAGCTATCCAGCGCATCGAGGTTGCGTACCAGTCGAATACCTTCCCTGTTCATATCTGACAAAAACATGGTTGCGCTGCCATCTTCCATGCGCGCCATGATGATTGCGTAATCCGCGCCGTCGGCACCGGTGATCATCCATTTCAATCCGTTGATCACGTAGTGATCGCCATCGCGTACTGCACTAGTCTTCAGCATGCTTGGATCGGCACCCGCGCCCGGTGCAGGCTCGGTCATGCAGAAGCATGAGCGGGTCTTGCCTTCTACCTGCGGACGCAACCAACGTTCTTTCTGTTCCGGTGTCGCCACTTCCTCCATCAGGTGGATGTTTCCTTCATCTGGTGCGTGAATGTTTAGTGCAGTCGGGCCTAGCCAGGAATAACCCGCCTCCTCAAATACCGCTGCTTTAGCAATATGCGACAGCCCAAGGCCACCCATCTCGCGCGAAGCATGGGGCGTCAGCAATCCCGCTGCTTTGGCACGTGCGATCAGCTCGTCACGTAATGCGCGATGCGGTCCGTGACTGTCCTGACGCGGATCATTCTCCAGCGGTATCACCTGTTCGGCGATGAAGGCGCGCGTCTTGTCTCGCAGCGCCTCGATTTCTGGGGGCAGGGAAAAATTCATGGTTCAACTCGTCATTCAAAGAAAAAACCGGCCTCCCCGAAGGAAGGCCGGAAAACCCAACACAAAGGGGGAATCGTCCTATCCATCACGCGGTGAGCCGGAGTACTCTAGGCGCGATGGTTTGATGCTACTGCGGGTGGTGCTGGTGTTAGACGAATGGATGAAGTACTTCAATCCGCGACATCACCTACTCGTCAAAAAATCATTCGCCGCGCCAAGCTTGCTCTGCCTGCTCCCATGCAGCCAGCGGCTGCAAATCAGGCACCCAGGCCAGTCCGGATTTACCATCCGAGGATTTGGCCTCTGGTGTCACTCGCACGTCGATCAGCGCTGGCAGGTTTTTCAGAGCTTCATCAATGGCAGCGCCTAGTTCCTCGGCTTTATCAACACGTACGCCGTGCATGCCGAACGCGCGCGCCATCGCGGCGTAATCGGATACTTGAAGACGTGTACCAACGACCTTGCCGTGCGTATCCTGCTGATCATGCACTTCGATCTGCCAGGCACCATTATTCGCAACGACGATCAGTGGCTTGGCTCCGTGACGCACGGCGGTATCGATCTCCATGGCATTGAATCCGAATGCACCATCACCGGTGGCAACGACCACCTGACGGTGTGGAAAAGCGAGACTGGCTGCGTTACCAAATGCGGTACCCACACCGATACAGCCTAGCGAACCCGGATCCAGATAGCGTGACGCCGACAGACCCACGCGCGCGAAACTGAGGAAGTCACCGCCATCGGCAACCAGCAACGCATCTTTGGCCATTCTTTGCTGAAGCTCGTGCAGTACGCGATTCGGATGAATTCGCCCCTCGGCATCGGACGGCGCATTCGCCATCGATACTTTCAACTTTTCCGCGCGCTCTTCATGCTGACGGCGCAAGCCTTTTGACCATGCAGTATCAGTGGCGGCCTTGCGTCCCGCGGCAACGCGCAGCATGGCGGCGATGGCAGCGGATGGCGTGGCCAGTAACTCGACTTGCGCGCGACGATTGTCGCGAATCTCCGAAGCAGTATCAGAGATACGCAGAAAGCGTGCTTCCTTGAACACCGCTGGTGAGCCATACGCGAGTTGAAAATCAAGCTTGCGACCAATCGTGATGACGAGATCGGCATCACCCATCACCGCACCGCGCATCGCGCCGATGAATGACGGATGTTCATCGGAGATGAGCCCCCGGCTCTCACCGGTATCGAGATACACCGCACCGGTAGCATCGAGCAGCTGGCGGATTTCATCAGCGGCGCCGCGTGCGCCGCGTCCGGTGATCACCAGCGGTTTCTTTGCGTTCCACAGCAAATCGACGGCGGCTTTCACATCATTCTCATGCGGCAGAATGTGCTTCACTGCTTTGGCACGGAAATGTTCATCCAGTTGCAGCGCCTTGGGTACTGAGCCGCGCTGCGTATCGACCGGGAAGTCGATGTATACCGGACCGGGCTCGCCGCCCTCACCCATGGCTCGTGCAACAGCTTCATCAAGTTCTTGCAGTACCAATGCGGGCTCGCGCACGGTGCGTGCATAGCGGGTGATGGGTTTCACCATATCGATGTGCGGCATATCTTGTAACGCGCCACGATTTTCCTGTGCGCGCGGAGGCCCACCGGACAGCACCAGCACCGATGCACGCGATGTATGCGCATTCGCGATGCCGGTCATGGCATTGGTCATGCCGGGACCGGCGGTGACCAATGCGACGCCGAGGCCACCGGTCAACTCACTGTGGGCATGCGCCATATAGACGGCAGCGCGTTCGTCGCGAACATCAATGATACGTATGCCTTCGGCATCGCAACGCATCCAGATCGGCATGATGTGGCCACCGCAGAGTGCGAAGACGCGATCGACACCACGCGCTTTCAGGAAGCGCGCGATGACACCGGCGGCCATGTCTGGGTGAAGTTCAGGGGCTTGCAT
>CAZXRS010000089.1:0-8036 GCA_964642635.1 uncultured Bifidobacterium sp.
GCTGGAGGCCATGGTAGTCCTTGATAGAGACGCGGGCCGGTTCGGGAGGAGGCACATGCTAGAATCCGCCGCTGTTGACGACGAAAACCGCAGGTCGACTCGCTCGCGGCGACCTCCTCACGAAAGACCGCTTTGAACGCCTCTTTTTCCGGAAAACTAATCATTGCATCACGCGAGAGTCGCCTCGCTATGTGGCAGGCTGAAAACGTTCGCGCGCGCTTGCTTGAATTATATCCTCACAGCACTGTTGAAATCCTCGGTATGACCACGCGTGGCGACCAGATTCTGGATCGCACGCTATCAAAGGTCGGCGGCAAAGGCTTGTTCGTGAAAGAGCTCGAGGTCGCCATGGAAGAAGGTCGGGCTGATTTCGCGGTGCACTCGCTGAAAGACGTGCCGATGGAGCTGCCGGAAGGCTTCGAGCTGGCGGTCGTGCTTGAGCGCGAGGATCCGCGCGATGCCTTTGTCTCGAACGACTACGGTAGTCTGGCAGACCTCCCCGCCGGTGCCATCGTGGGTACCAGTAGCCTGCGCCGTCAGGCGCTGATCTCGGCGCGCTTCCCGCACCTGAACATCCAGCCGCTGCGCGGCAACCTCGACACCCGGCTCGCTAAACTTGACCGTGGTGAGTACGCCGCGATCATTCTTGCGGCGGCCGGCTTGAAGCGGCTCGGCCTTGCATCGCGAATCCGCTCCGTCATCGAGCCCGAGGACAGCCTGCCCGCACCGGGGCAGGGCGCCATGGCGATTGAAATTCGCGCTGGCCGCAGCGACCTCGTCGAACTACTCGCACCACTGAATCACCGCGACACCGAACTAGCGGTACGCGCCGAGCGCCAGTTATCGCGCAGCTTCGGCGGTAGCTGCCAGGTACCGCTGGCGGCGCACGCGACCGTATCTGGCAATGCGCTGACGCTTGAGGCAATGGTCGCGACACCCGACGGAACGCGCATTGCCCGCGCCGAAGTATCGGGTGCCGCAGACGCGCCCGAGGCGCTCGGCGTGCATGCCGCGAAAGACCTCGAGTCGCAGGACGCGACCGCGATCCTCGCCGCCTGCAAGGCCGACTGACCGCGTCCGGTGGCTAAGGGCGTCGTCATCACCCGCCCGCGCGCGCAGGCCGAGCCGCTAGCTGCTCGCCTTGCATCGCTCGGCATAGCCGCCCATGTTTTTCCGCTGCTCGATATCCAGCCGCTGCCTGACGTCACACCACTGAGGGCGACGCTGGCGCGACTGAACGACTACGCGCTGGTCGCTTTTGTCAGCCCGAATGCCATCGATGCGACCTTCCAGTATCTAGATACTTGGCCGTCCGGCGTGATCGCTGCTGTCGTTGGCGAGGGTAGTCGCCTCGCGCTGGCGAGCCACGGTGTCACAGACGCCAATGCGCACATCGTTAGCCCAATTGACCCGCGCCGTACCGACTCTGAAACCTTGCTCGAAGTGCTCGATCTCGAAGCACTCAGCGGTCGCAAAGTCCTGATTATTCGCGCCGAGACTGGCCGCGAACTACTCGCAGATCGCTTACGAGATGCAGGCGTCGAGGTTGAGCAGGTAGCTGCGTATCGTCGCGGCGCGCCGCTTCTTGATGACCGCCGGCGAGCCGAACTGATCCGTCTGATTACCGTCGATGTTGACTGGGTGATCACCAGCTCCGAAGCCTTGCGCCATTGGGAGGAGCAGGTGCTTCAGGTCGCCGGTACAGCGGGGTGGGACACGGCGCGTTCCCGGCGCCTGATCGTGCCTCACCACAGGATTGCCGACACGGCACAAAAACTCGGATTTGCACGTGTAACGCAAACCGATTCCGGGGACGAGGCGCTGCTCGCCGCGATACAATCGCGGTCATGAGCGATACCAAGGACAACGCGCCCACTGTCCCGCCTGGTCAGGACGGTCCTGTTGAACAACACGCGCATACGGAGGCGCCTGTCGTCGCTTCCGCGCCGGCAGAAGCTGCGGCCCCTGAGGCTGAGGCACCCAAGGAGGTGCCTCAAGAAGCGCCGGCCAAGCCTGCACGGCGCTGGTTGCGCTGGCCCTCACTCGACAACAAAGAAAAGCGTCTGAAGTTTACGGTCGGCGCACTGGCTTTTCTGCTCGCGCTGCAATGGTGGAATGGTCGGACCGATGTCTCTGACCTGCGTCGAGAAGTGGCGCAGCGCCTGCAAACCGGCGACAACCTGAATAACCAGACCAAACTGATCGCCGATCGCGTCGATGATGAATTGCGCTCGCTCCAGGGTAAGGTGGCGGTGCTCGAGGCGAAGCAACAAGAGTCCCAAAGCCAGCAGATCGCGCTTGAGCAGCTGTATCGCGACCTCGCGAAAAACCGCGACGACTGGGCGCTGGCGGAAATCGAGCAAGTGCTTTCCACCGCCAGCCAGCAGCTGCAACTGGCAGGCAATGTGCGCGGCGCACTTATCGCTCTACAAAATGCCGATGCGCGGCTCCAGCGCGCGGATCGTCCGCAGTTTATTGCGATACGTCGCGCGATCGCGCAAGACATCGACAAACTTAAAAGTCTGCCTAGCATTGACGTAACCGGCGTTGCCGTTCGTCTGGATGCTCTCATTGCGCAAGTCGATGCGATGCCGCTGCTGGCCGATGAAAAGCCTTCGGTGGTCGCGCCGGCACCGAAGACGAAACTGTCGCGTAAGCAGAAAGAAGAAGTCAACACCGTCTATGACTGGCGCGTGGCGATGCAAGAGCGCTGGACGACATGGACCAGCGAGCTATGGAACGATGTGAAACAGTTACTGCGCGTGCGCACCGTCACCTCGCCTGAGGCGCTGCTGTTATCTCCGGAGCATTCCTTTTTCGCGCGCGAGAACGTGAAATTACGTCTGCTTAACGCGCGTGTCGCGCTGCTCTCGCGCAATGACGCGGCATTCCGTAGCGATCTTGCCGAGGCCGATCGCGCACTGCAACGCTATTTCGATACCCGTGATCTGCACACTCAATCCGGCCGCGAGTTGATTCGTCAGATGCGTGAGAGCGTGCTAAGTATCGAGATGCCATCGCTGTCGCGCAGCTTGGCTGCGGTTCGCCAGTCGCGTTCTCGGCCCTGAGGAGCTGGCCTTGGTCACGCGTCTCTTTATCTGGCTGGTCGGCTTGTTCGCTGCGGCAATCGGCCTTGCCGTCTTGGCCCGCTTCAATCCCGGTAATGTGGTGCTGTTTTATCCGCCTTACCGCGTTGATGTATCCCTGAATTTTTTCATCATTGCGCTGATCGCCAGCTTTGTAATGCTGCTGCTGATCGTCAATACCGTACGCGCGACGATGGCACTACCGCGTCGCGTTGAGGAGTACCGCGCGCTCCGCCAGTTGCGCGAATCAGGCCGTGCCTTGCAAGAGGCGCTGCGCGCGTATCTTGAAGGGCGTTACACCCGGGTCGAGAAATCCGCACGCAAGGCAGCCGAGTTACCGGAGTACGCCGGTCTAGCCGCCTTGCTTGGCGCGCGCGCCGCGCAACGGCTGCATGAGCCGGCACGCCGCGATCAGTGGCTCGCTTCAGCCGCTGCGGACAAAAGTGCGCGCACCGCGCGCCTCGTCAGCACGGTCGAGTTACTTTCGGAGGACAACAAAGATATCGATGCTGCGCTCGCTGCGCTGCAGGAATTGAATACCCATGGCATACGCCATGCTCAGGCGCTGCGGCTTGCGCTCAAGGTGAATCAGAACGCGCGCAACTGGCCCGAGGTACTGCGACTGGTGCGACTGCTTGACAAGCATGATGCGCTGCATCCTGCGTTATCGCGCCGCTTGCGCGATATGGCCTATGAGGCCTTGCTGCCTAAAGCAGCGGAGGATGGTGAAGCACTGAAAAAACTATGGTCCACCATACCTGCTGACGATCGCCAGAGCGCTACAGTCGCGGGTCTCGCTGCGACGGCATTCATGAAAACTGGCCGCCAGCAAGATGCGGTCGACATTCTAGAAAAAGCGTTGACGGTGCAGTGGGATCCACGCCTGCTGCGCGCCTACCGTCAATGTGCAGCACCGGAAGGTTCCGCGACCTTGCTTGCGCAGATCGAGCAGGGCGAGCAGTGGCTTAGAGAGCGTCCGAACGATGCTGATCTGTCGCTGTTGCTGGGCACCTTGTGCCAGAGGCAGAAGTTGTGGGGCAAGGCACAGCGCCATCTCGAGCAGGCCGTCCTCGGCGCCAACGACCGCCTGACACTTCAGGAAGCGCATCTGCGGTTGGCGCAAATGTATGAAGCGCTTGGCCAGACGGATGCAGCGGCCACCCACTTCCGTCTGTGCGCACTGACCACGCAATTGCCCGCTCCGAAATCCTCGTCCTGAGCCCGGGCGTAAGAATCCGGCAAGGATGCGACCGGTATAATCACGGGTTTTGTGATTTCTGACTTTCTCTGAGGACCCTGATGAGCCTGAACAACGTGCCGCCTGGCCGCGACGTGCCGAATGATTTCAACGTCATTATCGAAATCCCGATGAATGCCGATCCGATCAAGTACGAGGTCGACAAAGATACCGGCGCGCTCTATGTGGATCGCTTCATGGGTACGTCGATGCACTACCCGTGTAACTACGGTTATGTGCCACAGACTATCGCTGATGACGGCGATCCGGTTGATGTGCTGGTGATCACGCCGTTTCCGTTGATTCCTGGTGTGGTAGTGCGCTGCCGTCCGGTGGGCGTACTGAAGATGACCGACGAGTCCGGCGGCGATGCCAAAGTGCTGGCCGTGCCGATCGATAAGGTTCTACCGATCTACACCCACTGGCAGAAGCCGGAAGACTTGAATGATCTGCGTTTGCAGCAGATTCAGCACTTCTTCGAGCATTACAAAGATCTTGAGCCGGGCAAATGGGTGAAGGTCGACGGCTGGTATGGTCCTGAAGACGCTAAGCAGGAAATTCTGGCGGGGATTGAGTCTTACAAGAAGCACACGAAGTAAAAATTTAGCCCGAAATACTTTGTACATGGGTACCAGCTTTCGCTGGGACGACGAATCGAAGGTTTAGCCTCGATCTACCGTCGTCCCAGCGAAAGCTGGGACCCATCGTCGTTATACAACGGCCTCACCAGCTGGATTCCGGCCTGCGCCGGAATGACAGGATGAGCGCTAGCGGCTTCTAAATCGTCACCCCGGCGCAGGCCGGAATCCAGTGTCTCTAACGGAGGCTTGATCACACCGTTGAAGTTTTAAACGGATTGCGCTCATTAAGCTCGCCGACATATGCATCCATGCTTTTCCCCTCCTGCGCAAGGAAGCGTTCCACTGCATCAGCAAACGCTGCATGCGCGAGCCAGTGCGCCGACCAGGTCTGTTTTGGTAGAAAGCCACGCGCCATCTTGTGTTCGCCTTGCGCGCCACCTTCAAACGCAGCAATCTTGTTCGTGATGCAGAACTCCAGCGGCTGGTAATACGCTGTCTCGAAATGCAGGCAGGGGTGCTGCTCGATACAGCCCCAGTAGCGTCCGTACAAGGCCCGCTGATCATGAACCAGTAGCGATGAGGCAATCGGCTTGCCTTCGCGTTCCGCGACCACCAGCAGCAAATTGTCCGGCATGGATTCGCCGATGCGCTGGAAGAAATCCAGATTCAGGTAAGGCGTCGAGTAGTGCTCGCTGTAGGTCTGGTCATAGCAGCGCTTGAAAAAGCGCCAGTCGGCCTCGGTTGCGTCGCGTCCTGGTAGCGGCCGCATCGTGATGCCAGCCTCATGCACCTTGCGCCGTTCGGCGCGGATGTTCTTGCGTTTCTTTTGCTCGAGCGTGGACAGGAACTGTTCAAACGAATCATAGCCCTGGTTTTGCCAGTGGAATTGAACGCCCTTTCGTAGCATGAAGCCGGCGTCTTCGAGTTGCACAGCCTCGGATTGCGGTGGGTAAAGGATATGGGTCGACGACAAGCCGCTGGCTTCCTGTACACCGAGTAATGCCGTGACCAGCGCGGTGCGCGCATGATCATCAATCGCGATCAGTCGGTTTCCGCTGACTGGCGTAAACGGAATCGCACTTAAAAGTTTCGGATAGTAGTCGAGCCCGTTACGGCGATATGCATCGGCCCAGGCCCAGTCGAATACATATTCGCCGTAAGAATGGAATTTCGCGTACATCGGCAGCGCAGCCACAATCCGATCCTCCTGCCAAAGCGTGAGGTACTGCGGTTGCCAGCCGCTGTCTTGCGCCGCGCTACCCGATTCATGCAGTGCGTGCAAAAACGCGAACGACAGAAAGGGATTGGCATCTGCCTGCAAGCTGACTAGCGCGTCCCAGGCCGGCTGACCGACCTCGGACAGTGAACCGATGATGCGCGTGCGATAATTCTGTTTGTCCAGAGTCGGCCTCATGAAAGCTCACAGCGTTTTTTGCGATGCCAGTTACCGTAGCCCTAGCCCAGATTAACAGCACCGTCGGCGATCTCGCCGGCAACAGCGAGCGCATCGCCGATGCCGCGCGTCGTGCTGCTGCTGCGGGCGCCGATATTGTGCTCACACCGGAACTGTCACTGGTGGGTTATCCGCCGGAAGACTTGCTGTTGCGTGGCTCATTCTACGCAAAATCACAAGCCGCGTTGCACACACTGGCTGAAAGCCTCGCCGAACTGAAGGGCCTGCATGTGATTGTGGGACATCCGCTGTCCGAGGGTGAGGGCCTGCAGACTAACGCTGCATCGGTGCTATGCGAAGGAAAAATCGTCAAGACCTATCGTAAGCACGCGCTGCCAAATTACACCGTATTCGATGAAAAGCGTTACTTCATATCGGCTGATGATGTATGCACTTTTGACGTCAAGGGCACGCGATTCGCGATCAATATCTGTGAAGACACCTGGTATGCCGAGATGCCACGCAAGGCGCACGAGCAGGGCGCGCAGGTGCTGCTGGTACCCAATGCATCGCCGTACCATATGCACAAGCAGCATCTGCGCGTCGATACCATGCGCGAGAACGTCAGCAGCCAGGGAATGGCGCTGGTCTACGCTAATCTTGTGGGCGCCCAGGACGAGCTGGTGTTTGATGGATCGTCCTTTGTGCTGGATGCCGCCGGTCATCTATGTGCGCAATTGAAGTCCTTCGATGAAGACTTTGCGCTCGTCACGTTTGACGATGGGCATCCGCAAACCTCGCCCTTGCCTGAGCCGCTGTCGCTTGAAGCGCAGGTCTACTCCGCGCTGGTGCTCGGCGTGCGCGATTACGTGGGTAAGAACGGTTTCCCCGGCGCGATCATTGGTTTGTCGGGTGGCGTCGATTCAGCGCTGACATTGGCGATCGCGGTCGATGCTCTCGGCAAGGACAAAGTGCGCGCGGTGATGATGCCTTCGCCGTATACCGCGGAAATTTCCTGGATAGACTCGCGCGACATGGTGAACCGTCTTGGCGTGCAGTACGATGAAATCGCTATCGCTGACTGCTTCGACGCATTCAAGCACTCACTAGCACCGCTGTTTGCCGGCCTGCCCGAAGACACCACCGAGGAGAATCTGCAGGCGCGTATTCGCGGCACACTACTCATGGCGTTGTCGAACAAGACGGGCTCCATCGTGCTCACCACCGGCAATAAGAGCGAGATGGCTACCGGTTACTGTACGTTGTATGGCGACATGGCGGGTGGCTACGCGGTCATCAAAGACATCGTCAAGACGCTGGTCTACCGGCTATGTGATTATCGAAATGGCATCACTGACATCATCCCGCAACGCATCCTGACCCGCCCACCCTCGGCCGAGTTACGGCCGGATCAGGTGGATCAGGATTCCCTGCCGCCTTATGATGTGCTCGACGGCATCCTGCGGATGTACATGGAGGAGGGGCAGGGCGTTGCGGAACTGCTGGCCGCAGGTTATCGTAAGGACGATATCGACCGCATCACCCGCCTGGTCAGGATTAACGAGTACAAGCGACGTCAGGCGCCGGTTGGGCCGAGGGTGACGCACCGCGCGTTTGGGCGTGACTGGCGCTATCCGATCACGTCGAAGTTCAGAGAATAAGTATTCCCATACAAGTGATGAAGAGGAGCTCCTGTGAAACAGATTACCGCTGTGATCAAACCTTTCAAACTCGACGAA
>CAZXRS010000090.1:0-7905 GCA_964642635.1 uncultured Bifidobacterium sp.
ACTGCGAGTGTGGGAGGCGCGTTACCAGGTCAACACCCCGATACGCACTGAGGGCGGGGCGCGACGCTACACACGCGAGGACTGTCTGCGGCTTAAGTGGATCAAGGCGCTGGTGGACTTGGGTTTCAAGCCGCGTCTGCTGGCATCACTGAGTCTTGACGAGTTGAAAGTCGAGCTCGATAGCGCCATGGGAGATTCGCATTCGGGGGCATTAGGGCATGCTGACTTGCAAGTCGGTGTGTTTGGGTCCACCGCATGGGCCAGCTCATTTTTGTCGCCGCCCACTTTCGACGCTGCGCGGGATGTGCGTCGTGTAGAAAGTCTGGCGGACCTTGAGCAGTATGCGGCGGGGCTTGATGCGTTGGTGATTTTTACGAACGGATTGCAGGCGAGCCTCGCGAAGCGGATCGCTGAACTCTCATCAGCCCATTCGGGTAAACGCTGGATGGTGGTCTATGAATTCAGCAGTGCGATGGCGTTGGCCGAACTGCATAACACCGGTGTCACCTGCTTGCGCTATCCGCTAAGCCCCAGCGAGTTTTCGTCGAAGCTGAAATCTCTACTGGCAGATCGGGATATTTCGTACTCGCCTCAGCGACCCTATTTTTCGACCGATGCGCTGCAGACCATCATCGCCGAGCAACACAAAATTTTATGTGAATGTCCGAAACACTTGGCGCAGCTACTGCTGAGTCTTCACAGTTTCGTTGAGTACAGCGAAAACTGCGCGGATGACTCGCCAGCAGAAGCCTTGGTGCATAAAAAACTCAGAGATATCGCCAGTCAGAGCATCTTGCAACTTGAATCCGGCCTGAAGCTCGCGCTTGCCCCAAACTAACATTCAGGCAAACGTGAGGTGCCCCCACCTTTGAAAGGCGCGAGCTTCGATGACCATTCAATTCCCTGACCACTTTCGCGCGCTGGTCGTCGGCGCGAGCGGTGCGCTTGGGCAGGCGTTTTCCGACTATCTGGAAAACCAAACGGGCTGCGCTGAGGTCATCAGAGTGTCGCGCTCAATTGGCATGGGTTTTGATCTCAAGGATCCGGGCTCGATCGAACGCCTAGGTATCAGCTTAAAAGACGCTGGGCCTTTTCACTGCATCATCGATGCGACGGGTGCGTTAACGATTGATGGCGTCGGCCCTGAGAAGTCGCTGGCGAAACTGAATGGTGATGCACTGCTGCGATCATTTACAGTGAACGCCGTTGGACCAGCACTGCTACTGCGCCAGCTCGCCCCCTTGCTAGCCAATGATGATGCGATTTATGCGAAGCTGTCTGCCCGAGTAGGGAGCATTGCGGATAACCGTAAAGGTGGGTGGTATGGGTACCGCGCATCGAAGGCCGCGTTGAATATGCTTCTGCAGACCGCTGCCATCGAGCTGCAGAGGAAAAATCCCCGGTTGCGCGTTGTCGCGTTACAGCCAGGAACAGTGCGATCCCGACTCTCTGAACCCTTTCAGGCCGGCGTGCCCGAATTACTTGAACCTGCAGCATCCGTCGCCGGCATGATGAGCGCCATGATGGCGCTGGCACCGAGATCAGGTGCGCATTTCATTGATTATCAGGGGCAAGATCTGCCCTGGTAACTTCTCTCCGTTCTTCAGCTTTGCTGAGCCATCGACAGAAAGTTGATGGTTCAGGCACCTGTCTCCTACCGCAATAGCGCAGAACGTGATCATGTAGATGAAACCCGCACGTCATGAACGTGGTCACAACTTCTTTTGGGCAGGCCGTTGAAAGACTCACTGCTAAGGTGGCAGATGCATTCATTGCCCTCGAACTCGACGGATCACGTAGCGAATTCATGACATGACTTCTGACTCGGAACAGTTGATTCATTTAAAAATTGCTCAGCTTCAGTCTGACATTGCAGCCCTAAGGGACGGATATATGGTCGTGAACAAGCGCTATACCCAGACGCTTGATTCAATGAGGCACCTGACCCAAACCTCACTTGAAGCCGCGCTGAGATCAGCAAATGCTGCTGAAAAAGCAGCGCTTGCGTGCAAGAACGCTACTGCCGCGGCGGTAGCCTCGGCCAATGCATCGTTAATGGATGCGACACAAGCGGCCGTGGAATCTGCGGGTTTCGCGGCGATCGCTGCGGCTGAAGCTGCCGCTGCAGCCTCGGCAGCCGCAGCGGCGGCGGCGGGCGCTGCTGCAGCTCAGGCAGAAGAATCAGCCAATCAGGCGTCGATTGAGGCATCTCGCGCCACCGCTCGTGCTACCGAAGCCGCGGCAGAGGCAGCGCAGATGGCGCAGAAGGCGACGATGGCGCTGAAGTCCGCCAAAAAGTGAGCCGGCAAGCGCGGATGTATTTGCGACAGTGCTGTTTGAATTAATTACATCAGTACCTCACATGTCGAACCGGATGCTTGATTCGACGGCATACTCACGATGAAAGCAAGACGGATGTCTGCTGATAAATCCACTACCGATAACGATCGTCGATCATCCGGGATCGCAGAAATCATCGCGCAGCTTGAACATGAGGTCGACGAATTACTAGAGCTGAGCACGTTGGGTGCCTACACGACTGACAATGATGGCACCTGTCTCAGTATCAATCCACAGGCATTGGCATGGATAGGTTGTGCCAATGAATCCATGTTGGGAAAAAAGACGCCTTCGCTGTCCAGGGCAGCGATGAATTGGGAAGCGCTTCGGCAGGGCAGCGACCGAGTGCAAATTCAGGGTCAGGATGAGGTGGAAGTAGCCTTAATCGATGAGCACAATAAACCAAGATTTTTTAGAGTGGTGACGACGATTCTGAACGATCTCTCTGGGCAACCCGCAGGTCGTCGATCGCTTTTCTATGATGTCACTGAAAGCAAGCGACATATCGAGCGACAGCGCATATTGTCGATGGCATTTGATTCTCAGATGGGTATCTGTGTTACGGATCAGGATTGGACCGTTCTTGAAATAAATGCGGCATTTTCTAAAATTACCGGATACGCGAGTGCCGACCTGAGAAGTCAATCGTTCTCCTTGTTTTTGTCTTCCGATAAAGACGCCGCAAGGAAGCAGGAAATACTTCATGCACTTGCGGTAGATCAGCAGTGGGAAGGTGAAATACGGGCAAAAAAAAAGAAGGGAAGTGCATTTACAGGGTGGCTGAATATCTCAGCGGTACCGGTTGCCAATAGTGTCAAGCGATACTTTGTTATTTGCCTGTATGACATTACCGACAGGAAGGCAACACAAGACGAAATTCATAGGCTGGCATTTTTTGATCCCTTGACCGAGCTGCCCAATCGCCGGAAGCTGAACGAGCGACTAGCGCGTGTGATGAGTGTGATACCGCGTAGCCATCTGCATGGTGCCTTACTGTTTGTGGACCTGGATAAATTCAAGGCGATCAATGATACGAAGGGCCATGCGGCCGGCGACGAGTTGCTGATTGAAGTGGCCAATCGCTTGCAGCGATCGATTCGTGATGGCGACATGGTTGCGCGGGTGGGTGGCGATGAATTCGTGGTTCTGCTCAGTGATCTCAGTTCTCATGTGGAAGAGGCCTCCTACCAAGCGAACTTAATCGGCTCAAAGATCCTCAAGGCGCTGGATAGCCCCTATAAAATTGATGACTTTGTCTTTCGCTGTAGTGCGAGCATTGGCATCGCCATGTTCAGTCACGAGAGTCGCGCTGAAGACGTATTTCAATATGCCGATATGGCGATGTATCGCGCGAAGAAGGAGGGCGGGAACTCCTTGTCCTTTTTTGACCCGGCGATGAAAGCTGCGGCTGCGGCGTATATCACCCTGGAGCAAGAGCTCAGGCAGGTGATCGATCTGAATCAACTTGAACTGTTTTTTCAGCCACAGTTTGATTTTCAGGGAAAGATACTGTCTGCCGAGGCCCTGCTGCGTTGGAATCATCCGGCACGTGGCTTACTGGGGCCGGATGAATTTATCGCGATTGCTGAGGATTCTGGGCTGATCATTCCGATTGGTCTGTGGGTGCTGAAACGCGCATGCGAACAAATTAAACAATGGGAATCCGGCGTTCCTTTCTCGACGTTGCAGCTGGCTATCAACGTCAGTGTGCGGCAATTTCGGGATCAGGATTTTTTCCGGAAAATTACGCAAGTTATTACCGAGATAGGCATTGACCCCTCGCGACTGAAACTCGAACTGACGGAAAGTATGATGCACAACATCGATGAGGTAAGGCCTCAGATGGAAAAAATTCGAGAGTTGGGCGTCAGATTTTCACTGGACGATTTCGGCACCGGCTATTCGTCATTGGCGAGTTTGATTCAACTGCCCCTGGAGCAGCTGAAGATTGATCGTTCGTTCATAGCGAATATGCTGTCGCGGTCAGGTGACGGCATTATCGTCAAGACTATTATTGCGATGGCTCAGAGTCTCGGTATGGATGTCATTGCAGAAGGACTAGAAACCGAGCCGGAGAAAGAATTTCTCCGGCTTCACGGATGTTCCATTTATCAGGGCTATCTGCTGAGTCCGCCTTTACCCCGTGCTTTGTTTGAAGATCTGGTCAGACGAAACTACCTGAATAATGACATTCATGCTATTTCCTAGAAATGCTACAGTACGGACGTTGATCTCACGCTCCGTCATCTATGCAGACGATTTCCCGTGACACCCCTTCGGTTGATAAGCCGCCGGTAGTAGCAAGCGATTCTGCTCCGCCAGACAATCCCTCTGATCATTTCCGTCGCTATCGTAAAGTCGCTCTGGCTGCCTGTTTCGGCACCTTTATTGAGTGGTATGACTTCCTTATTTTCGCGTCCCTCGCGGTCCATTTCTCTTCGCTGTTCTTCCCGGCGGATAATCCAGTGGCAGGCCTACTATACAGTCTGGCCACCTTTGGTATCGGCATGGTGGTGCGACCACTAGGTGCGGTGATCTTTGGTTCACTGGGCGACCGGTTTGGACGACGGTCTATTTTCATTGCCACGATCACGATCATGGGTGTCGCCACCTTCGTCGTGGGTTTGCTTCCGACGCATGCGCAGTGGGGTTGGTGGGCCACCGGGTTATTGCTGGCTCTGCGTGTGATTCAGGGGTTGGCAATGGGCGGAGAAATTGGTGGTGCCAATGTGTATCTGGCTGAACATGCCCCTGTGGCTCAGCGCGGCGCAGTGACCAGCGTTCTGCAATGGATGGGCGGCCTGGGCATACTGGTATCCACCTTCCAGATCGTCCTATTGCAGCAATGGCTTGGTGAGGCCGAGTTCCGGGAGTGGGGCTGGCGAGTGCCGTTTTTGCTGTCGGCCTTGCTACTGCTGCTGAGTGTTCGGGCACGATTGGCTTTACATGAATCCCCCGTATTCACTGTGCTGCAGCAGCGCGGTAATGAATCCAAAGCACCGTTACGTGAATGTCTGGCAGATGCGCACACGCGCAATCGGATGGGGCTGGTGTTCTTCTGCGTATCCGCTGGAGGCAGCGTCCTGTTCTTCTGCTCGCAAGTATATGCACCGGTCTATCTAAAAACTGTCATTGGTTTGGATGCAGTATCGGCGGGTCGCCTGGGTTTGCTGGCCACCGTATGCTTGTTTCCACTGACGCTCGCTGGTGGTTACTTGTCTGACCGGATCGGCCGGCGACCTGTGGTGCTAGGCGGCTTGCTGTTAGGTGCTGTCGCACTCTTACCGGTCTATGCAGGCTTGGCACACTGGGCATCTTCGGCGACGGCGATCGTACTGCTACTGTTGGTGATGGTGCTTGCCGTTGCGATGGTCACCGGGCCGCAGACAGCGCTATTGGCCGAATTATTCTCTGCCCGAGTGCGCTACACCGCGGTGGGGCTGCCACATAATCTGGCCGCGGGTTGGATGGGTGGTTTGTCGCCGTTGATGATTGCTTTGATCTCTGCGCGCACTGGAGATCCGCTGGCGGGATTGATCTATCCAACGGTGCTATTGCTGCTCGCGCTGATACTTGGAGCTCTATACCTGCCGGAGACCCGGGGCATCGATCTATCAGATTGAAAGATAGCGATAGCCGAAGTATTCAACAAGAAGGGTGGGGAGGTAGGGGGTAAAGCGTGCGCCAGACTTGATGGCTAGCTGGCGCACTCTTGTACATCGCTGCGTCAAGTGCTGACGCAGGCGGGGTGATTAGAGGCCTGCTTTCGTCGGTGCCGACTGAATATCACCTTGCAATTGACCGCCTTTACGGATCTCGAGATCGCCGTAGTGAATTTTTCCGGATACCAGACCGGTAGATTCGATCAGCAGTGATTGGTGAGCGGTGCTGGTTTCAAGGAGCTTGCCTGCGACACGAATGTGGGTAGCCGTGCTGGTGCCCGACACGATGCCCTGGTCGGTGACGTTCACTGCGTGGGCATTGATGACTCCCTCAACGGTGCCATCGACTTCGATCAATCCCGGTGCTGTCAGGCTGCCTTTGGCGATGACGCCAGAGCCGATCAGAAGATTGCCCTTGGTGCTTTCACTCATGAAATATTCCTTGGTAAGGTTGTTATTCGTTCGCGCGGTGGGACTAGTACTTTAGAAGTGGGTATTCTACCTTGTGTTGCCTGCTGGCTCAGTTTCTACATTCGGAATCCAGCAGATAAAGCGCGCGAAATTTCTTTTTTGAAAACAAGCGCGGCTCGCTTTGCATTGAGCGACTAGCTCAATCAAGAAGTAACGATGTACCACCACGATCAAAGGGCATTGGGACAGAACTGCGCAATCCAGCTAGTGCAAATTCACGTGGAATCTGACAAAAACCCTAGCAGACCAGGTCTAGAAGATATGCCTTAGCACCAGTAGTAAAACCAGTCCGGTCATCCACAACGTCAAATACTTCATGGTCTTCTTGTGGTACGCAGCTTTTTCGCTTTCGTCTGAGATATCCATAACAGATTGGAGTCTGTCAAAGATCGGAAGCATCGAGGGGAGATAAACTGCGGTGAGACCATTCCACAGCATGTCGTGATTTATTTGAAATTCCATACCAAGGATTCTTTGTTACTTCACTAAATAGACATCACCACGAATATAGCCGCCCTCTGCGCCCAGGCGCATCACTTTGTAGTGGTTGATCGCTTGAACGCTATTAAGGTATTCGTACTTTTTTGATGCAGTTCGGAATGTCGGCGTAGCCACAAAATACCATCCATCTTGTTCAGTTACCTCCTCGCCCTTCCTGAGCTTTTCCAAACTTTTCTCGCTGTGCTTAAGAACGCCGTTGTAACTCAAATAAATAGCTTCGCCTTCATCGGTTTTAATGAGTAGGCGAACATCGAGTCTTACGACGCCAGACGGCAATATTTGTACCCAATCTGCGGAAGGTGAATGAACAGTGCCTTTTATATTGGGACCAGTGACAACACCGCTTGGGATGTTGGTAATACGCATTCCTTTGTCGATCACGACAGAAGGATCCAGTTTGATGTCTATGGACATCAAAAACTCAGTCTTTGGAAAAATCTCTTGCGAGTAAACCGATGAGTGAAAGCAACAGCTGGCGATAATGCCAAGGATCATCAAGATTTTCTTCATCGTCTCCTCTTCTGGAAGTTTTGACTCTCTGACGCCCTAGAAATTTATAATTTGAAAACTGTGGCGGGGATGCTCGTTTCAAGGATAGCAGTGAATTCAGCCGCTTTGCGTGATATGTTGGAAGGGTAAAATTCAGGTTTGTGAAAAACCTCAATCGTAAATACCTACTTAATGCCGGAACTTGTTGATTCAAGGGTAGAGAATGAGTAAGGCTAAGAGCATCCTATGAAATGGCCGCCCGACTTCATGAAGCAACCGTTCTATTTTCTGGAGGTGCCCTATGCGCTGATGGAGATGGATGAGCTATTCGACGGGTATCAGGCCCGCGATGAACATTTTCATCTGGCATTGGCCGTGGTAAGGGAGAATGACCATAACCCTCGCACGCTCAAATTTCCGGAGCTTCACAAGAAAGCATGGG
>CAZXRS010000091.1:0-7889 GCA_964642635.1 uncultured Bifidobacterium sp.
CGCCGCACTGGCCGACGAGATCATCGAGTCGAAAGGTCTGAAGCAAATCTCGGATACCGGCGCGCTCGAAAAAATCATCGACGAGGTGCTAGCCGCGAATACAAAATCGGTCGAGGAGTTCAGGGCCGGCAAAGAGAAGGCATTCAACGCGCTGATTGGTCAGGCGATGAAGGCAACCAAGGGCAAGGCGAATCCGGCGCAGTTGACGGAATTGCTGAAGCAGAAGTTGGGGTAAGGACGGCGGCGGCGGTGCTGCTTTACCGCTGTACACCCTTCACGCCACGCCGTACTTCTCGCGGTACGCCGCGACCGCCGGCTTGAACTTCGCCAGCTCCGCGCTGGCACCCGGGCCTGACAGATAAGCAAACAAGTCATTCAGGTTCGCGATCGGAATTACCGGCATGCCGTAGCTCTGCTCAACTTCTTGCACCGCCGACAGCTGCGATAGTGCGCCTTCGGCACCACTTTTCTCCATACGGTCGAGCGCAATCAACACGGCGCAGGGTGTCGCGCCGTTATCGCGAATCATATTCACTGATTCACGCACCGAGGTACCGGCCGAGATCACGTCATCAATAATCACCACTCGACCCTCAAGCTTCGCGCCGACGATGGTGCCGCCTTCACCATGATCTTTCGCTTCCTTGCGGTTGTAGGCGAACGGCACGTTGCGACCTTTGGCGGCCAGCGCCACGGCGGTGGCCGAAGCCAGCGTGATGCCTTTGTACGCGGGGCCGAACAGCATGTCGAAACTGACGCCTGAATCGATCAATGTCTGTGCATAGAAATTTGCGAGCTGACCTAAGCGCGCGCCGTCATTGAACAGCCCGGCGTTGAAGAAGTACGGCGAGAGGCGGCCGGCCTTGGTGACAAACTCGCCGAAGCGAAGCACACCGGCATGGACAGAAAACTCGATGAATTGCTGACGAAGGTTGCTCACTGATTAACTCTGCGAAGGGCGAATGAATGACCGCATTTTATCGCGCCGCTGCCGATGAGCGCGATCGGTTATGCTGATGGCCGTTCCACATACCCATCGTCGCTCGCATGAAAATCATCTCCGCCAATTTGAACGGCATACGCTCGGCCGCCAAAAAGAATTTTTTCGAATGGATGGGTAAGCAGCAGGCAGACTTTGTCTGCGTACAGGAATTGAAGGCACAGGCGGCCGACATGACGCCGGACTTCCTGTCACCGCAGGGCTTTCATGGCCATTTCCATTACGCGGAGAAGAAGGGTTATTCCGGTACCGGTGTGTACAGCCGTATTAAGCCCGACAACGTCGTGATCGGCTTCGGCAATGACGAGTTCGACGCCGAGGGTCGCTATGTGCAGTGCGACTTCGGTGCCTTGTCGGTGATCTCGGTGTACTGCCCGTCCGGCTCATCAAGCGACGAACGGCAGCAGGCGAAGTTTCGTTTTATGGATGTGTTCATGCCGCATCTGAGCAAGCTGCGTAAGTCAGGCCGCGAGGTGGTGATCTGCGGCGACTGGAACATCGCGCACAAAGAAATCGATCTGAAGAACTGGAAAAGCAATCAGAAGAATTCCGGCTTCCTGCCCGAAGAGCGTGCCTGGATGAGCGAGGTGCTGGGCGAGGGCGGCTGGCGAGATGTGTATCGGCTACTGCATCCGGAAACGACCGGTGATGCGTATACGTGGTGGAGTAATCGCGGACAGGCCTGGGCCAACAATGTCGGGTGGCGTATCGACTATCACGTCGCCACACCCGGTATCGCATCCACCGCAAAGTCGGCCGCAGTGTATAAGGACGAGCGCTTCTCGGATCATGCGCCACTCAGCATTGTTTACGATTTTTCGACCTGATCAGCCGAAGAACCAGTAGCACACCGCAATCGACGCTAACACGCCTGCCAGATCTGCCAGCAATGCGCACGCCACCGCGTGCCGTGCACGCTGTATGCCAACCGCGCCGAAATACACGGCGAGCACATAGAAGGTCGTCTCTGTGCTGCCCTGCATGGTTGCCGCCAGTAATGCAGCAAAGCTGTCGACCCCGTGCGAGCTCATCGTCTCGATCAATAGTGCACGCGCAGCGCTGCCGGAGAAAGGCTTGACGAGCGCAACCGGCAACGCATCAACGAAGCGGCTATCCCAACCAGCGAACACCACCAAATCTCTCAGCCCACCCAACAACACCTCCAGGGCCCCGGAGGCGCGCAACACACCCACTGCGCACAGCATCGCTACCAGATACGGCAAGAGATTTTTCGCGACATCGAAACCCTCGCGCGCACCCTCGACAAACGCTTCATACACGGGTACTCGCCGCACGGCACCCAGCAAGAGGAACAGCAGGATTAATCCGAACAACACGGCATTACCCATCACCGACGACAGCGATGCGATTGCTGCCGTCGACATCGTCGACAACACGGTGATGAAACCACCAAGCACGAGTGCGGTGCCAAGCAGCCATGCGAGCACGACCGGATCACGTAGTCGCAGCCGCTGCATGAATGCAACCGCCAAAAAACCGGCCAGCGTCGATGCGGACGTTGCGAGCAGAATGGGCAGGAACACCAGTGTCGGATCCGGTGCGCCTTGCTGTGCGCGGTACATGAAGATTGTCACCGGCAGCAGCGTCAGCGATGATGCGTTCAACACCAGAAAAAGAATTTGCGCATCAGTCGCAGTCTCGGGTTCAGGGTTGAGCGACTGCAGCTCACGCATCGCTTTCAGACCGATGGGCGTGGCCGCGTTATCGAGACCCAGTGCATTGGCGGTGAAATTCAGTGTGATCAGGCCCAGCGCAGGATGGCCGGACGGCACGCCGGGCATCAGTCGCGCAAACACCGGTGATAGCCAGCGTGCGAGCGTCTGTATCAAACATGCCTGCTCGGCGATTTTCAGAAAGCCGAGCCACAAGGTCAGCGTTCCGAATAACAGAATCATCACTTCCACCGATAGTCTCGCCATGGCAAACAGACTATCGACCATCGCCGCGAACACGGTCACGTCGCCCGTGGCTACACGCCAAAGCGCGCTCGCTGCGGCGATCAAAAAGAAGCCTAGCCAGAGCGGATTCAGCATGAGGTGGTCAGCTAGTCAGCGGGCTTCGCTTGCCACGGCGCGATCTTCGGCAACAACAGCATGCCTGGTATCGCCAGTGCGAAGCAGATCAGGAAGAACGTGAACCAGCCGGTCTGGTCGACGATAAAGCCTGTGAGCGCGTTGAAGAAAGTACGCGGTACCGCAGCAAGGCTAGTGAACAGCGCGAACTGCGTTGCCGTATAGCGCTGGTCGGTCGTGGTCGCGATGAACCCGGTGAAGGCCGCCGTACCTAGACCCACTGCAAATGCCTCCAGACCGATCACCAGCCCAAGCAGTAGCGTATCGGGTTCGGCACTGCTACCGACACCGGTCTGCGCAAGCAAGGCGAAACCGAGTATGGCCACCGCCTGTAGCGCGCCGAAGATCCACAATCCGCGATTGACACCGGTTTTCTCCAGCCACACCGCGCCAAGAATGCCGCCGGCCAGACTGGCCCATAGTCCTGCGTTCTTCGCGACCAGACCGATTTGCGTGCGCGAGAAGCCGAGATCCATATAAAACGGCGTCGCTAGCGCGGTAGCCATGGAGTCACCGAGCTTGTACAGAAAAATAAACGCGAGAATCAGCAGCGCGCGTGACCAGCCGCTGCGGGTGATGAATTCATGAAAAGGCTCCACCACCGCTTCGCGTAACGTACGCGGTGGCTGACCGTAAATGGCTGGCTCTGAAATCAGCAGCGTGGTCACCAGACCCGGCAGCATGAAGAGCGCCGTGATGCCGAACACACTCTGCCAGCTCATGAAGTCGGACAGAATCAATGATAACGAGCCCGGCACCAGCGTCGATAACTTGTATGCGTTAACGAACAGCGCCGTACCCGAACCTTGTTCATGCTCAGACAGTAATTCGCGACGATAGGCATCGATGATGATGTCCTGACTGGCGGACAAGAAAGCGACCACACCGGCCAGCATGACGATCGCGCTCAGATCCTGTTGCGGTGAAAAGAATCCGAACGATCCAACCGCCGCCAGCAAAGCTAGCTGCGTGATAAACATCCAGCCACGCCGGCGCCCGAGCAGCGGAAAATGAAAGCGGTCCATGAGTGGCGACCAGAGGAATTTCCACGTATACGGAAATCCGACCAGCGCGAACAGACCTATCGATTTCAGATCGACCTGCTCTGCCTTCAGCCAGGCCGACAGCAGGTTGTACAGCATGAACAGTGGCAGACCTGACGTGAAGCCGAGCATCACGCAGATCATCATCTTGCGGTTGAAATAATGCCGCCAGCCGGTAGGGTGCGCGGGCTGCGCTTCAGCGGGATTCGGGTTCATGCGATCTGATCGTGGGAGGGGCAAAGCATGCGCCCGTCATCATTGTTTGCGTAGCCGGAAAACAGCGAGACTTCCGCGCCAGTTCGGCAGGAAGTCCACCGGCGTTCCATCGTCTTTCAATGCGACGCATTCGATGACTTCAAGACCCACCTCGCGCGCAAGATCACCGAAGTCGGTGATGGTGGCGCAGCGTAAGTTAGGCGTGTCATACCATTGATAGGGCAGGCTCTCGGATATGGGCATACGTCCCGACAGCAAGGCCAGACGATGCTGCCAGTGCGCGAAATTGGGGAAAGACACAATCGCTTCGCGTCCCACGCGCGTAATGTCGCGCAGCACGTCTTCAACGTTTTTCATCATCTGCAGCGCCGACAGGCACAGCACGCTGTCGAAAGCGTCGTCAGCAAACATCGCCAGACCGTCTTCCATATTTTGCTGGATCACATCGACGCCACGCTGCAAGCAGCGCGGAATTTTCGCATCGTCGATCTCAACGCCGTATCCGCGGCATTGCTTCTGCCGCTGCAAATATTCGAGCATCGCGCCGTCACCGCAACCGAGATCAAGCACGCGTGATCCCGGCGCCACCCAGTGCGCGATAAACGCGAGGTCGGCGCGCAGGTCGTCTAGGTGAGGCGCAATCATGCAGCCTCCTTCTGTGCCTGTACGCTGGGCATGGACTCGCCAAGCTGGCGCCATACCTTGTCGTAGTAGGCACGCACCACACTCATGTAGCGCGGATCATCGAGCAGGAAGGCATCATGTCCGTGCGGGGCATCGATCTCCGCATAGGTCACGTGACGTTCGTTCTTCACCAGCGCCTGTACCATTTCGCGGCTACGTTCAGGTGCGAAGCGCCAGTCGGTACTGAAGGACACCAGCAGGAATTCGGCCTGAGTATTTGCTAGCGCGGCCGCAAGATCGCCACCATGCGCGCGCGCGGGATCGAAATAATCGAGTGCTTTCGTGATCAACAGGTAGGTATTGGCATCGAAGTACTCGGAGAATTTGTCACCCTGATAGCGCAGATAGGATTCGATTTCGAAATCGATACCAAAGCCGAATTGGTAATCCGCATTACGCAGCTCGCGGCCGAATTTTTCGGCCATGTCATCGTCCGACAAATAGGTGATGTGGCCGATCATGCGCGCCACACGCAGACCGCGCTTCGGCACCACACCGTGCGCGTAGAAATCACCGTTATGAAAATCCGGATCCGTCAGGATCGCCTGGCGCGCAACATCATTGAACGCAATATTCTGCGCCGAGAGTTTCGGTGTGGAGGCGATCACGAGGCAGTGCGCTATGCGCTGGGGATACAGCATGCTCCACGCAAGCGCCTGCATGCCGCCAAGAGAGCCACCCATCACAGCGGCGAATTGGTGTATGCCTAGCCTGTCGGCCAGCCTTGCCTGCGCATGCACCCAATCCTCGACAGTGACCACAGGGAAGCTCGCACCGTAGGGCTTGCCGGTAGCGGGATTGGTGTGCATCGGTCCGGTCGAGCCGAAGCATGAGCCCGGATTATTCACGCCGATCACGAAGAAGCGGTTGGTATCGAGCGGCTTACCGGGGCCAACCATATTGTCCCACCAGCCTTCGCTCTTGGGCTTGCCTTCATAGGTGCCCGCCACGTGGTGAGAGGCGTTGAGCGCATGACAGACCAGCACCGCGTTCGAACGGTCTGCGTTCAGCGTTCCATAGGTCTCGTACATCAGGGTGTAGTCGGCCAGCGATGCGCCGCTTTGCAGAGGCAGCGGCTCGGCAAAGTGCATGGTCTGCGGTGTGACAACGCCTATGGATTTCATCATGAACTACAAATAAAAAAGCCCGAGAGCACTGGCTGTCGGGCTGGATTCGATATCGATTCGAGCTCGCTTTAGCCGTATTTGTTTGGGGAGGTTCCCGGCGCCCGCAAGCTAAGGTCAAATCGGCGCATGGATTGAAGGATAGCGAAAGCCCCTGTTCACGTCAAACGACCGCCAACTGGTTGGCGGTCGCCCCAGCGAAGGCTGGGGTCCAGTGTCTTTCGTCTCCTTCTTGTTGGCAGTCGCCCCAGCGCAGGCTGGGGCCCACTTCAAATCAACGCCAAACGCTCCATCCCCTCGGCGATGGCCGCCGGCTCATAGGATTTCAGCAGGCGCTTCACCACAGGCTCCAGCAGCGTCAGTTCGCTGTTCAGGATCTCCTGCTTCACCGCCAGCAGCTGCGCCGGGTGCATCGAGAATTCGCGCAAACCCATGCCCAGCAACAGCCGGGTCAGCTTGATGTCGCCGGCGATTTCACCGCACACCGCCACAGGCACGCCAGCCTTGGCGCCCGTGGCGATCGTTATGGACAGAAGCTGCAATACCGCCGGATGCAGCGGGTTGTACAGATGCGCCACCTCATGGTCGACACGATCGATCGCCAGGGTGTATTGGATCAGGTCGTTGGTGCCGATGGACAGGAAGTCCAGACGCTTGATGAACAGCGGCAGTGTCAGCGCCGCTGCCGGAATTTCAATCATCGCGCCCACTTTGATCGCCGGATCAAACTTCTTCTTTGCATCCTGCAGTTGCTGCTTGGCCTGCTCGATCATGACCAGGGTCTGATCAATCTCGAACGCATGCGCAAGCATGGGTATCAATAGATTGATCGGCCCATAAGCGGAAGCTCGCAGAATCGCGCGCAACTGCGTGAGGAACATCTGTGGCTCGGACAGGCAATAACGAATCGCGCGTAAGCCAAGCGCGGGGTTCAAGGCCGTCTCTTCCGCCTTGTCGAGCGGCTTGTCTGCGCCGACATCGAGCGTACGTATCGTGACCGGTCGTCCCTTCATCGCAATCACCGCCTTGCGATAGGACTCGAACTGCTCGTCTTCGGACGGCATATGAACAGCTTGCCCGCTGTGTCCCATGAACAGGAACTCGGAACGGAACAGGCCTACACCGGTCGCCCCGGCATCCAGCGCAGCGGCGCAATCATCGGGCAATTCGATATTGGCCAGCAGATGAATGAAGGTGCCATCGCGTGTGATGGCCGGTGTTTTCTTCAGCTTGCCGAGCTTCTTACGCTCGCGCATGAGCTTGGCCTGTGCTTCGCGATACTGGTCAAGTACGATCGGCGCAGGATCAACGATGACCAGACCCGCATCGCCATCGATGATGACCCAGTCATCTTCAGCAATCAGTTGAGACGCATTTGACATGCCGACTGCCGCCGGTATGTCCAGGCTACGCGCAACAATCGCCGTGTGTGAGTTCTGTCCGCCGAGGTCGGTCACAAAACCGACGAAGGCGCGATCACGAAACTGCAACATGTCGGCCGGCGAAATGTCATGCGCAACCACGATCATTTGCGGCGCATAGTCGTCCGGAGCTGCCGGTGCAGACGGCGGTAGCGGCTGCGCTGACCCGGTCAGTACTTTCAGTACGCGTTCGCCGACTTGCAGGATGTCGTTTTTTCGTTCACGAAGATAGGGATCCTCGATTTCGTCGAATTGTGCGGAGAGGGCATCGATCTGTGACAGCAGCGCCCATTCGGCGTTGTAGTGAC
>CAZXRS010000092.1:0-7782 GCA_964642635.1 uncultured Bifidobacterium sp.
TGCGATCGACGCGAAACGCGCGCAGGGTGATCGCTGGGAAGTGTTCACTCATGGCGGACGCAACGCTACCGGACTGGACGCGGTCGACTGGGCGCGCAAGATGCAGTCGCTCGGCGCCGGTGAGATACTGTTGACGAGCATGGATCGCGACGGCACTAAGGTTGGTTTCGATCTGGCGCTGACACGTGCGGTGTCTGATGCGGTAGACATTCCGGTCATTGCATCGGGTGGCGTTGGCGGCCTTCAGGACCTGGCCGATGGCATCACCGAAGGGCACGCCGATGCTGTGCTGGCGGCCAGCATCTTTCACTATGGCCAGCACACCGTGCAGGAGGCGAAGGCCTTCATGGCCGCGCAGGGTATACCGATGAGGATCGCGTGATGGCGCAGGCGACATGGATGAACCGTATCAAGTGGGATGATCATGGCCTGGTGCCTGTGATCGCTCAGGAAGTTGGCAGCAACGACGTGCTGATGTTCGCGTGGATGAACCGCGATGCGCTCGCGCGTACGGCTGAAATCGGTCAGGCGGTGTACTGGAGCCGCTCACGCAAGAAGCTGTGGCACAAGGGAGAGGAGTCTGGCCACTTTCAGAAGGTGCACGAGATCCGTCTCGACTGCGATGATGATGTCGTATTGCTCAAGGTCGAGCAGGTCGGCGGGATCGCCTGCCACACCGGTCGTCATGCCTGCTTCTTCAACAAACTTGAGAACAAAAACGGCCAGCCTGAGTGGGATGAAGTCGATGCTGTGCTGAAGAATCCTGACGATATCTACAACAAATAACATGAGCGATATCCTGCAAAGGCTTGCGCAAATCATTGAGACGCGTAAGCCCGCCGCTGGCGGCGATCCTGAAAAATCTTACATTGCCCGCTTGTTCTCCAAGGGAGACGACGCGATCCTGAAGAAGGTCGGCGAAGAAGCCACCGAGACGGTGATGGCGGCGAAAGATGTGAGTCACGGCGCTGATGCGAACAAGCTGATCTATGAATGTGCCGATCTATGGTTTCATTCTCTGATTATGTTGGCTCAGTACGGGCTCACGCCGCAACAGGTGCTCGACGAGCTCGCGCGTCGGGAGGGTTTGTCCGGTATCGAGGAAAAAGCGAACCGCAAGCTACAGGCGCGTGAAGAAGACGAACAGAGGTAGAGTGCCGGATTGTGGATCCCAGCTTTCGCTGGGATGACGAAGTGAAGGGCGACGGCATGACATTCGTCGTCTCACCGCAAGCTGGGACCCACGGCCGCAAATCGTAGAATGCTATCAAGCACTAAAATCACCGGAGAACGAGATTTGGATAACTGCATCTTCTGCAAGATCGTGGCAGGGAACATTCCTTCGAAGCGCGTCTATGAGGACGAAGATCTGATTGTCTTCCACGACATCAGTCCGGCCGCGCCGGTGCATTTGCTGATGGTGCCACGAGAGCACATTCCGACGTTGGCAGACTGCACGGACAAGCACCAGTCATTGTTGGGTAAAATGCTGCTACTTGCTCCCAAACTCGCTGAGGAGCACGGAGGCGGGTATCAGAACGGTGCCGAAGGCCCTGTCGGTGGTTTCAAGACCCTCTTCAACACGGGACCAGACGGGGGTCAGGAGGTGTACCATCTGCATTTGCACGTGATGGGCGGACCGCGTCCCTGGCACGGGCAGCGCTGATTCTTGGTAAAGCATTTTTGGCCGCATGGCCTCTAGGAGATCGTAATGGGTTCGTTCAGTATTTGGCACTGGGTCATCGTGCTGGTTATCGTGATGCTGGTGTTCGGCACCAAGAAGCTGGGCAACATCGGCGCCGACCTCGGCAAGGCCGTCAAGGGCTTCAAAGATGGCGTTAAGGGCGCCGACGAGCACGCGGCACCGACACAGGTCGCTGACAAGTCGACCATCGACGTCAATGCCAAGGAAAAGTCCAAGCACTGAGCCCGCCTCTCTCAGCGGGCGTGAGCTGCATGACCGCTGCCTCATCCTGAATCCACATTCAACATGATCGACCTCGGTCTCTCCAAGCTCGCACTGATCGGTGCGGTCGCGCTCGTCGTGATCGGCCCGGAGAAACTGCCGACCGTCGCCCGCATGGCGGGTACCCTATTTGGTCGCGCGCAGCGTTACATCAATAACGTCAAGGCTGAGGTCAATCGCGAGATGCAGATGGATGAACTGCGCAAAATGCAGTCCAACATCGTCGATGCGGCCACCAAGCTCAACAAGAGTGTTGTTGACGAAGTTGCTGATGTCGGCAAGGAAGTCGGTGAGGCAGGCAAGACGCTTGCAGATTCCCTCTCCGAGGCGGGTTCAGGCTATGAGGAAGATCGCAGCAGTCAGCGTGTACCTTCGCACTGGGAGCTGGATGCGAAGCGGCGCGACTTCCGCAAGAAAAAGCTGTCGCACACCAGCGTGCTACCGGTCTGGTACAAGCGCCAGCATGGCTTCAAGACTCGTGTGCAATCTGCTGCCGCACGCGTTGCGCGCTACCGTCCGGCTTCGGGCAAGGCCGTGAAGTTCTTCCACTGACGCTATGTTCGAAGATAAATCTTCCGGCGTTCAGGAAACCTTTATCTCGCACCTGATCGAGCTGCGCAATCGCTTGGTGCGCGCCTCGGCCGTGGTGTTGGCGGTGTTTGTCGTCATGTTCGCGGTCTGGCCCGGTGCTGCAGCTTTATACGACTTCATGGCGCAGCCCATGCTCAATGCCTTGCCCGAAGGCTCGAAGATGATTGCTACCGGCGTCATCACGCCCTTCATGGTGCCGATGAAGATTACGATGATGGCGGCTTTGCTGGTTTCGCTGCCCTGGGTTTTGTATCAGGCCTGGGCGTTCATTGCGCCGGGCTTGTACACGCATGAAAAGCGACTGGTTGCGCCACTCATCATCTCTTCATCGGCACTGTTTATTGTAGGCGTTGCGTTCTGCTATTTCTTCGTATTTGGCACGGTGTTCAAGTTCATCAGTGACTTCGCCCCCAAGTCGATCTCGGTCGCACCGGACATCGAGAACTATCTCGACTTTATATTGACGATGTGTCTGGCCTTTGGCCTGACCTTCGAGGTGCCGGTGGTGGTGATTGTGTTGGTGAGAATGGGCATCGTCTCAGTCGAGAAGCTTAAGGCGATCCGTCCCTACATGATTGTCGGCGCGTTCGTGATCGCCGCAGTCGTGACGCCGCCCGACATCATGAGCCAGTTATTTCTGGCCGTGCCGCTGTGCCTGCTGTACGAGGTAGGGTTGTTATTTGCTCCGCTGTTCGTAAAGGCGACTCAGGCACCCGAAGACAGCACCGAATCGCCCTAACGCAGATCAGGCGGTAGGACCCGCTCCCCGTAGCCACTTCACTAGCGGCGAGCCGGCACGGAAATCTTCAAGCAATAAAGACGGCAAGGTATTGGCAGTGACCTTTGCTACGCTGCTGCTCTTCCAGATGAGAAAGCTTTTCAGCTTGACGTAATCAATGTGTGGTGCGTCGGGGTCAAAGCCTTTCGGTGGTCGTGCCAGCTGGTCTTCCATGCTGAGTCCGTCGAAACACGCATGCATCTTTTTGTCTCTCAAGATCTTGCTGAAGCCGGCACTGTCACTCACGATGTGATTACGGATTGCGCGCAGCCGGTCGGCAGGCGGCATGTACTCGCCGCATCCGCGTGAAAGTCGGCCATTGGCGTCGATCCGAAAGTAATAGGCGGGCCCGCCACCCTGACTCGGTTTTTTCAAACCGCTGACGGTGAGCGATGCGGAAAAGGCAGTTTTGTAGGGATCGCGGTTGCGCGCGAAGCGTAGGTCGCGATTGATGCGGAACATCGCGCGCTTGGGATTGCACGCAGCGACCGCCGGATCGAAAGTCGAGATGCCGGCGATCAGCTCAATGACGAGTTCGAGGAACTCCGCGCGAAGGATGTCGTATCGCGGCTTGTTCATCACGAACCAGGCGCGATTGTTATTTTCAGACAGCTCGCGCAAGTATTGGGTCAGATCCTTCAGATGCATCTTGGGGATTTACTCCGCGTCTTGCGGCGGCGGCTGCTTCATCCGGGGACGCTTGCCTACCACCACGTTCAGGCGAGTCTCTTGCGCCTTGCGCAAGACGGTGAGGGGTACCTTGTCGCCTGGGGTAAGTTGCGCAACAAGATTCAGCATGGATACCGTGTCGGACACCGGCTTGTCGGCCACTGCGAGCAGAATATCGCCCGGCTTCATGCCTGCTTTGTCAGCCGGCCCACCTTTGAGTACGCCGGCTATGATCGTGCCCGAACTTTTTTGCAGACCGAAGCTTTCCGCAAGCTCGGGGGTAATGTCCTGCGGCTCAACGCCTATCCAGCCACGTACAACCTGACCGTTGCGGATGATGGCTTCCATTACGGTTTTGACGGTGGTGACCGGAATTGCAAAGCCAATACCAAGAGAGCCACCGGTGCGTGAATAGATCGCTGTATTGATGCCCAATAGATGGCCATCGGTGTCGACTAGAGCGCCACCGGAGTTACCAGGATTGATTGCGGCATCCGTCTGAATGAAATTTTCGAAGGTATTGATGCCGAGATGATTGCGACCCAGTGCCGATACGATGCCCATCGTAACGGTCTGCCCGACGCCAAAAGGATTGCCTATCGCTAGCACGACATCGCCGACTTTCGTGTTGTCGAGTTTGGCTAGCGTGATTGAAGGTAGGCTCTTCAGCTCAACCTTGACCACCGCGAGGTCAGTCTCAGGGTCGGTGCCAACTAGCTTGCCTCGGATCTTGCGTCCGTCGGCGAACGCGACCTCTATCTCGTCGGCGGATTCGATGACATGATTATTCGTCAGAATATAACCATCGGGACTAATGATGACGCCGGAGCCGAGGCTGAACTGGCGCTCATCAGGCGAGCCGTTATCGCCGAAGAAACGGCGGAAGAACGGGTCATTGTCGAATGGACGTGGCGATTGCTTGGCTGCTTTCGTCGTGAAGATATTGACGACCGCTGGCATGGCTCGTTGTGACGCGATTCGATATGTGTTCTGCGCGGCCGCAATAGATCCCTCGGCTTCGCGAACTGGCACTGTGGTCGATTGCAGTTGCGGCGCGACCATCGGGCGTCCGAGCCATTCAGGCTTAAGGGCCGCTACAATGAACCACAGCGCAAGCGCAACCGTAACGGTTTGCGCGAACAGTAACCACAAACGACGCATGGCAGGATCACAGAATGATTGAAAAAACCGTAGCCGGCGTGAGCCGCGACCTCATCGAGAAACATCTCGCGGATACGCTTGATATTAACCGTTTTCGCGACTACTGCCCAAACGGACTGCAAGTGCAGGGGCAAGCGCGGATCAGTCACGTGGTCAGCGGGGTCACCGCCAGCCTCGCTTTGCTGGAGGCGGCTGTCGATGCGGGAGCCGATATGGTGCTGGTGCACCATGGTTACTTTTGGCGCGGTGAGGACCCGCGCGTGATCGGACCACGTTATCGGCGGCTGAAAGTTCTGCTGGATCATGACATCAACTTATTTGGCTATCACCTTCCGCTCGATGCGCATCCTGAACTCGGTAACAACGCGCAGCTGGGACAGCGGCTAGGTTTTACTTCCGATGGTCGGTTTGGCGAGCAGGATCTAGGTTGGCTGGGCACTACACAGGTAGGTACCGTGGGTGAGCTAGTCGACATTGTCGAGCGGGTATTGGGTCGTCGCCCTCTGCTCATCGGTGATCCCGAACAGCGTGTCACACGTGTTGCGTGGTGCACCGGGGCGGCACAACAATCGATGGAGCAGGCTATATCGGCGGGTGCCAGTGTGTATCTGAGTGGAGAGATATCTGAGCCGACCGTGCATCTTGCGCGCGAATCCGGTGTGGCTTACCTCGCGTGCGGTCACCATGCGACTGAACGTTACGGCGTGCAGGCTCTGGGTGAGCATCTGTCAAAAGTTTTTGGTATTCGTCATACCTTTATTGATATCGACAATCCAGTTTGATCGATATTCAATCACTTAACCCACTAAGTTCATGAACTCGCATTGAAATGTCGGCATGAAGCGCTGGCCTCGTAAGGGCGCGGGAACTAAGCGTAACCAATCTGTACCGAGAAATCGTTTGCGTACCCGCTCGAGACACGATCATGTTACCGCTATGTTCGCCACAGCCTTGTCGAGTCATGGTCGTCGAAGACGATCTCATCACTCGCAGGTTGATATGCCAAGCAATTCAGCGCGAATCCTCGCTCGTATTGTGCGCGTCATTTGGCACAGTGCTCGATGCACGGCGATATCTGGAAAAAACTTCGATCGATTTATTGCTGACAGATCTGGGTTTGCCCGACGGTTCAGGCGTGGCTGTCATCCAATGCTGCCGGCGATTGGCGCCCGACGCGGACATTATGGTCATCACGATGTCTAGCGACGAAGAGCAAATCCTCGCCAGTATTGAGGCGGGGGCATCCGGTTATGTGCTGAAGGAGTTGGCGCATACGGACATCTTGAGTTCAATACTCGAGCTGCGCTCCGGAGGTTCGCCGATCAGCCCCAAGATCGCGCGCAAGGTGCTGGCAAGGATGCGAGGCCATTCAGCGCGCGCGCGCGAAGTTGCCGGAGTAGAAGACTCACTGCTGACGCCGCGCGAGTCGGCGATACTCGAGTTGATATCCCGTGGTGGTACCTACGCGAGAGTCGCGCAAACTCTCGGACTCTCCATCGGCACGGTGCAGACCCATATCAAGCATATCTACTCGAAACTATCGGTGCATTCGCGTGCGGAAGCCGTGATCGAGGCACAGCGACGAGGCCTGATTAATGTCGAGATTTCACCCGCTTATAGCGTTTGGCGGGAATGAGTGCTCTGGCGACGGGAGGAAAAATTATTAAATTATTATTTTTCTGTCGCAAAAATCCGCAATGCGAAACGGGTCCTTCCAGAATTTCATCAGGGACGGCCGTAACGGCGCGTCGGCGCGATGAATTTGTTATTCGCAGCCCGTTGCTGCACTGCTAAGGAAGCGCGCGTCGGCTATAATATAGGGTTGCTGGAAGTTCCAAAAAAATTTGCACTTTCATTGATTGGGGTAGTCATGAGTGACGAGAATCAGGTCGACTCGGGTCGACGCGGCCTACTGGTTGCGACCTGTACTGCAGGCGGAGTGGCGGGACTGGCTGGCGCCGGCGCCTTTGTGTCAACGTTCGAGCCTTCTGAGCGCGCTAAAGCCGCCGGAGCACCGGTCGAGGTCGATATTGCCGACCTGAAGCCTGGCGAGATGAAAACTGTTGAATGGCGCGGTAAGCCTGTGTGGATTTTGCGGCGCACGCCGGAGATGCTGGCGTCGCTGAAGACAACTGACGGCGAGGTTGCTGATCCCAAGTCGGAGCGCAATCCGGACGAGTTCACGCCGGAATACGCGCAAAATGAATCTCGTGCCCGCAAACCTGAATTCCTGGTCGCGATTGGCATCTGCACCCACCTCGGATGCTCGCCGACAGCGAAGTTCCAGACTGGCGCACAGCCATCGCTTCCGGATAACTGGGGTGGCGGCTTCCTCTGCCCTTGCCATGGCTCCACCTTTGATCTCGCTGGTCGCGTGTTCAAGAACAAGCCGGCACCGGACAATCTGCAGGTTCCGCGTCACATGTACCTGAGCGATACCCGTATCGTGATCGGCAAAGACGAGAAAGGCGAGGCCTAAAAATGGCATTCCATGAAACCAAACTGCCGGCTGATGCGCCGGCTGCACAAAAAGCACTGGCCTGGGTAGACGATCGTTTTCCGCTGACCAAGCTGTGGAACGATCAGTGGGGCAAGTACTACGCGCCGAAAAACTTCA
>CAZXRS010000093.1:0-7723 GCA_964642635.1 uncultured Bifidobacterium sp.
AAGGCAGGCGACTCATTCATCGACAGGCGGATCCAGACCGAGATACCGAGCAGGAAGACCGATACCAGGAAAGGAATACGCCAGCCCCACTCAGCGAATTGCTCTTCACCGATCGCGGTACGGGTCGCGAGAATCACTAGCAGCGACAGGAACAGGCCCAGGGTTGCTGTGGTCTGGATCCATGCGGTAAATGCGCCCCGCTTGTGATCAGGTGCATGCTCAGCGACATAGGTCGCTGCACCACCATATTCACCACCGAGTGCAAGGCCCTGAAGAATACGTAGCGTAATCAGGATCACCGGAGCGGCGATGCCGATGCTCGCGTAGTTGGGCAGCAGACCGACGATGAAGGTCGACATACCCATGAGTAGGATGGTGACCAAGAAGGTGTACTTACGGCCAACCATATCGCCGAGGCGGCCGAACACGATCGCGCCAAATGGGCGTACCAGGAAGCCTGCAGCAAACGCGAGCAGCGCGAAGATGAAAGCGGTGTTCGGATCTGTACCGGCAAAGAACTGCTTTGCGATGATGGCTGCAAGCGAGCCGTACAGATAGAAGTCGTACCATTCAAAGACGGTGCCTAGCGACGAGGCGAAAATAACTTTTCGTTCCTCGGGCGTGATCACATGATCAGGGGCCTGGGTTGTGGCCATGTTGTCTCCTTAGTTATTTGCTAATTATTGGACGGATAACCGTCACAATCGAGCCGAGTGTATGGAGCAAAGCTTACGGCTTGCTTGCGAAACCTTACAAAAACTTACGGCACTGAATGAGGGGTTTCGACATTCAAGCCGGTCACGTCGCGATAATATCTTCACTCTTGGATAAGGTCTAATCCGTAATGATCAAACATATTGTGATGTGGCAGCTGAAAGAAGAGGCGGAGGGTGCAGATAAGGCGACCAACGCAAAGAAAATGAAGGCGTTGCTGGATGCCTGTGCCGATGTCGTTCCCGGTGTGCTGAAGTTCGAGGTAGCCATCGCCCAGCCGGGCTATGAATGCACATACGATGTGGTGCTTTATTCGGAGTTTGAGTCGATGGCCGCTCTGGACGCCTACCAGAACCACCCCCAGCATATCGCGCTCAAGCCTTTCGTTGGTGCAGTGCGATCAGCACGTCAGTGCATGGACTATGAGGCGTAGGGCTTGGTAATGGAACAGCAAACCGGCTTCCCGATCGAGATACCTTTTCTGACTGAATTGGGCGTTGAATTCATAGCGATGCATGAGGGCAGCGCCCAGATTGCCCTGACCCTCACTCCGCGCCACATGAACAGTTTGCAGGTCACGCATGGCGGCGTGGTGATGACCCTGCTCGATGTCGCTATGTCGCTGGCGGGACGCTCGCTAGATCCGCAAGCGCGCGCTGGTGTCACGGTTGAGATGAAGACCAGCTTCCTGCAGCCGGCTGGGCGGCCGGGCGCGCGCATACTTGCTACCGGCCGCGCATTTCATCGCTCTACGACGATGTGCTTCTGCGAGGCTGATCTGCATGAGGGCGACCGTCTGGTTGCCAAGGCGATGGGCACGTTCAAATTCCTGAAACGGCTAGATTCAGCCAACAAGTTATAAGGATCCACGGTAATGACCACCTATCAGCGCATCGTTCTGGCTTCGCGGCCAAAGGGTGCGGTTGTGTCTTCTGACTTCCGTCTCGAAACCCAGCCGGTGCCCGATATTGCTGACGGACAGCTACTTGTCCGCAATCACTATCTGTCGCTCGATCCGTACATGCGAATGCGTATCACCGAGGCCAGAAGCTACGCGGATCCGCAAGCGCTTGATGATGTCATGATCGGTGGCACCGCGGGTGAAGTCATCGCGTCGAGGCATCCGAAGTTTTCAGTCGGGGATAAAGTGGTTGGCATGTTGGGCTGGAGCGAGATAGGTGTGTCTGACGGCACTCTGCTGAAGAAAGTCGATACCGCTCACATTCCGTTGTCTGCCTATCTCGGCGCGGTGGGTATGCCGGGCATGACCGCATGGTACGGAGTGAACAAGATCATCCAGCCACAGCCAGGCCAAACGATCGCGGTGTCGGCAGCTGCCGGCGCAGTGGGTAGCGTAGTTGGCCAGCTCGCGAAGCTACATGGCTGCCGCGTCATTGGGATCGCTGGCGGCAAAAAGAAATGTGATTACGTCGTACAGGAGCTAGGCTTCGATGCCTGCGTTGATTACAAAGGCGGCGACTTGTTCGCTGACATGAAAGCTGCCGCGCCGAAAGGTATTGATGGGCTGTTCGAAAACGTCGGCGGTGCGGTCATGGACGCCGCGCTGGCGCGCATGAATCCGTTTGGACGCGTCGCGCTGTGCGGCATGATCGCCGGCTATGACGGTCAGATGATGCCTGTGCATTATCTGCATATGGCCTTATCCATGCGACTGACCATACAGGGTTTCATTATCTCCGAGCACATGGATCTCTGGCCGCAGGGTCTGACAGAGCTTGGTCAGTTGGTCGCCACCGGTAAACTGAAATACAGCGAGACTATCGCCGACGGGCTGGCAGCCGCGCCTGATGCCTTCATCGGCATGCTGCGTGGAAGGAACTTCGGCAAGCAACTAGTGAAGCTGATCTGAGCGTTATGCGCGACCTTCACAATAAGACAGCCATCATCACCGGCGCCGCCAGCGGTTTCGGGCGTGAATTTGCCTTGCTCGCTGCTCACCAGGGTATGAAGCTGGTGCTGGCTGATGTTCAGCCGCTGGACGCCATCGCCGATGAAGTTCGTGCGCTGGGCGCGGAAGTTGTTGGCGAATCCTGCGATGTGCGTGATGGCGCACAGGTCGATGCGCTTGCCCAAGTGGCGATGCGTCGTTTCGGCGCTATTCATCTGGTGTTCAACAATGCCGGTGTCGGCGCTGGCGGTTTGCTATGGGAGAACACGCAAGCGGACTGGGAGTGGGTGCTAGGTGTGAACCTGTGGGGCGTTATTCATGGTGTGCGCGCATTCACGCCGCTGATGCTGGCCTGCGCGAAGCAGGATCCTCATTACGAAGGTCATATCGTGAACACTGCATCGATGGCTGGCCTGCTCGCGCCGCCGCTGATGGGCGCGTATAACGTCTCCAAGCACGCCGTCGTCGCATTGACCGAGACCCTGTACCACGATCTGACCTTAGTCGATGCCCCAATCGGCGTCTCCTTGTTGTGTCCGTATTTTGTTTCAACCGGTATCAGCCAGTCGTATCGCACGCGCCCCGCAGATTTGCGAACGGATGCTCCCACCACGAAGAGCCAGCGCGTGGCCCAGGCTTCACTCGAAAAAGCAGTCGCGTCCGGCAAAGTCAGCGCAGCGGATGTGGCGCGCACCACCTTCGACGCCATTCGCAACAATCAGTTTTATGTGTACTCACATCCGCAGGCGCTAGGCAATGTGCAGCGCCGTATGGATGACATTGTCCATGCACGGAATCCTGGCGACCCGTATGAATCTGCGCCGCAAGTACGCGAGCAATTGTGTGCCGGACTGAAGGGAGGCTGAAAATGGCACGTCAGGATTTTTCTTTCTTTCATTCCTTGCGCGTGCGCTGGTCCGAGGTCGATCTGCAGGCCATTGTGTTTAATGGTCATTATCTGAATTATTTCGATGTCGCCTTTACCGAATACTGGCGTGAGACCGGCTTGCCCGATGTGATAGCACAGGCGGAGGCAGGTTTGGAGATTTTCGCCCGCAAGGCTAGCGTGGAATATCACGCACCCGCGCGCTTCGATGATCTGCTGGATATCGGCGTTCGCTGCGCCGATATCGGTCGCAGTTCGATGCGCTTCGTACTGGAGATTTATCGCGCTGAAGATCAACTGGTGTCAGGTGAGATGACCTATGTTTACGCCGACAGTCGTGTGCGCAAGAGCGAGCCGGTGCCACCGTCCTGGCGCGATAGGCTGCACGCCATTGAAAAACGGAGTCCGATAGGACAATGAAAATCAGCATTGTCACCGGAGACTGGGACAGCTTGCGCGAGCATGCTCAGGCCTTGCGTATCGAGGTCTTCGTGGTCGAGCAGGGTGTGCCGATCGAGCTTGAGTGGGATGAGGCCGACGAAGTCAGCACACATGCAGTTGCGTACGATGAAGCAGGCCAAACTATAGCCACGGGTCGACTGCTACCCGATGGACACATCGGGCGCATGGCGGTACGCAAATCAGCACGTGGTCAGGGCATAGGCGCGATGGTGCTGGGAGAATTGCTGGCAGAAGCGAAACGGCTGGGTTATCGCGAACTGGTGCTGCATGCGCAGAGCCATGCAGTCGATTTTTATACGCGTCACGGCTTCGAACTGCGCGGCGAAGCATTCATGGAAGCTGGCATTCCGCACCGCATGATGACACTTTCGATTTAGCGGATAACCCGTTCCCGCAGTTCGGCATGGCCACCATTAAGCACTCGCACCAGCGTAGACGCACGCGTGCCGTAGTGATCCGACTCGATGCAGATCGGTGACAACAGTCTTTCCCATTCGAGGCTAACGCCGGTATCTGGCAGGCGACTGTCGGCTGCACGCGTGGTATCGGCGAGCATCTCGAAGTAGGCATCATCCGGTGCGCCTTGACACAGCAGGCTGGCAAACTGTGCTTTTGCGCGTACGATTTTCGGCCACGGTGTATCGAGCGATCCGTTCGATAGCCCGTAAATGCCGGGTTCGAGCGCTCTGAATGACGACGGATCGTCATTCGATATCCAGTACATCGCGTGCTCATCACCAAAAATCAGATTGAATCCGTTGTACTCGTGCCCCGTCGCGCGTACCTGTTCCAGATAGGCGGCAGCGTCCATACTGCCGCGCAAGAAGTTCGCGACCAGTTCGCCGCGCGAGCGTTTTTCCAGTGCCGGCGCATGCGCATTTCGGATATTCGTGATGCCCGCGAAGCGTCCGTTGCGATCAATGCCTAGCCATGTGCCACCAGCTTTAAGATCGCGGCCCGCATACACATTCGGATGTTCATTCCACCATTCGGCGGGCTGAGCCGGACGGTCGAAGAACTCGTCGCGATTCGCTGCCAGCAGCAGCGGACACTGTGGCACTAGCTTCCACGAAAAAACAATCAGGCACATGGGGGGAGTTCCACAAATACTTCGATATGACGTTCACCGGTGATGGGCAGGTGTGCGTCAATGGCCGCTTGTTCTAGCGCGGGCAGAAAATCTTCGGGTACAGCTTCGTACACTTCCATCCAGGTCTGCAGACCATCAGTGACTTCCGGACGCCGCTTAAGCGAGGCGCTGACGCCGAAGCGCACTTTCAGATCAGCTTGCATGGCATGCACATGCGGCAGCATCATGTCGGAAAGCTCGCTACGCAACCGGTAATAAACAAAGATATCGGTCATTCTTGTGTCGACAGATCGTAGGGCAGCGCACCAAAGCCCAGCAGCGGGCCATCGGCGGCGCGCAGATGAACCGGTGTATCGGCAAGCTCCATCTTCATTTCAACCAGACACGCAGTGCGACCGTCTGGACCGTGTTCGGCATTGACGATCATCCCGCAGGGCTGTTCGGGGTCGGTCTCTGAAAACACCTCGACACCGGCCATGACCGTTGCATCGGAAGTGAACGCGAGCAGCGCGCGGCGCTTGAGTTTGCCGAGATATTGGCTGCGCGCGACGATCTCCTGTCCGGGGTAGCAACCCTTACGGAAATTCACGCCGCCGACCAGTTCGAAATTGATCATCTGCGGCACGAACTGCTCGCGAGTGGCCTCGACGACTTGGGGTAGTCCGGCGATGATCTCGCTCCAGCGCCATAGCGATGCAGGCGCCGCAGGCCGTTGTGCCGACCATTCAGCCCAGCGACGCAGCGCGCCATCGGTCGGCCCGATCCACAATGCCCGCTGCAGACCAGCGGCGTCTGGCACGCGTAGCAGCATTCCGCTGTCGAGTATTGAACGCTGCCAGGGCTGTGCCGGGGTGGTGATGTCGGTACCCGTTAATCCGATCACGGCCAGCTGATCGCTGACGTCTTTTAGCGTTACTTTTGAGCGGAGCACGAACATCTGTAGCCGTTTCATGGTCGGCGCCAGCAGCTCACGTGGTAGCGCCATCAGCACCTGCCCGCCGGACTTCCAGATCAGCAGCGTGGCCAGCAGCCTTCCCTTGGGCGAGCAAAAACCAGCCAGGCGCGCTTGTGACTCGTCCAGCCCGGTCACGTCGTTGCTGAGCTGGTTATGCAGGAATGATTCGGCATCATCGCCAGCGGCGGCGATCACGCCAAGATGGGTGAGGGCGCACAGGAATCCGGATTCAGCCTGCGCAGGCAGCGGGAATTCGATGAGGTCGGGCTGTCCATCGCTGGCAGGGCTGGCGCCATGCTCAAGCAGGAAGGCGGGCCAGTTGACGGTGGGGTCAGACATGAATTCGGGCAATTGGGCCATTCGAGACTATCATTACGGACAAATTATAGAGGCGCGTGAGAAAACGCGTTGGCACGTCCGGGGATTTGAATGGCAGCGATCAAGAAACTCATCGCGCTGCTGGCACTAATGGTGCTGGCAGCCGCAGCGTTCTTCATTTACTGGGCCCGCGAACCGCTGATGCCAGCGGATGCGCCGGCACTGGAATTCAATATTGCGCCCGGCAGCAGTATGCGCGCCACCATGCGCCAGCTGCGCGATGCAGGCGTCCCGGCATCGCCGATCCTGATGGAATTACTCGCGCGCGGTTCTGGCTCCCCCAGCCTGAAAGCCGGCAGCTATCGGATCGAAGGAGGTATGAGCCCGCTGACCCTGCTCGATACTCTGGCGCGCGGCAATACCATTAAGGAATCGCTGACCATTATCGAGGGTTGGAACTTCGCACAAATGCGCGCCGAGATGGCCAAGCAGAAGTTCCTGAAGCATGACAGCGCGGAGCTCGACAATCAGGCGCTGCTGCAGAAAGTGGCGCCGGGCTTCACCTACCCCGAGGGGCTGTTTTTTCCGGATACCTATTTCTTTGACCGCGGCAGCAGTGATCTGCTGGTCCTGCAACAGGCCCATCAGCGGATGTTGAAGATGCTCGAGGAGAGTTGGGGCAAGCGCGCGCCGGATTTGCCGTACACGAAACCCTACGAAGCGTTGATCATGGCTTCCATCGTCGAAAAAGAAACCGGCTCTCCTGCGGATCGCACCAAGGTTGCCTCAGTATTTGTAAACCGTCTCAAACGTGGCATGTTGCTACAGACCGACCCCACGGTCATTTACGGTATCGGCCCGTCATTTGACGGCAACTTGCGCAAGGTCGATCTGCAGACCGACACTCCGTACAATACCTATACGCGTGGCGGTTTGCCGCCGACGCCGATCGCGATGCCCGGTAGGGCAGCGCTGCATGCGGCTCTGAATCCCGCGGTGGGCGATGCGCTGTTTTTCGTGGCGCGTGGTGACGGTAGCAGCGAATTCTCCAGTAACCTCGACGACCATAATCGGGCGGTCAACAAATACCAGCGCGGGCGCTAAGCCCGGCACACTTATGGCAGCAGGCAAATTTATTACGTTTGAAGGCGTGGATGGCGCAGGTAAATCGACACATATCGATGCCTTTGTGCAGGCGCTGCGTCAGCGCGGCAAGACCGTGATCGCCACCCGTGAGCCGGGCGGCACACCACTCGGCGAGAAATTACGGGAATTGCTGCTGCACGAGCCTATGCATCTCTAGACAGAGGCGCTGCTGATGTTCGCGTCGCGCCGCTAGCATAAAGCGCAAGAAAACAGGCCTGCCCTCGAGAGAGGTGAGTGGGAGAT
>CAZXRS010000094.1:0-7709 GCA_964642635.1 uncultured Bifidobacterium sp.
GGCTTTGCACCGGCAAGTCTAACTGAGGCCTGATTGCCATTCCGGCAGCACGGCTAACTTACCTGCCACTCGGGACCTTGAGCCAGAAGAATTGCACGAGGCTGCCCCAGAACTTCATTGCCATGCGCCGTCCAAACTTACTAGGTCACTGGGGGAGTCTCAGGTGCATGATTCAACGGAAAACACCGGTCACATGACAAGGTTTTATGAGGGGCAAATACCGCCGTTCACAGAAAACACGCTAGAGACACTCTATGGTTCGCTGTACTCATCGCTGCCACAACTTTCTCTGGGTGGTCTGGATGAAGTCAGCACCTATATCGCCACCGACAAGGGACACTGTAGTGCACTATTTCTGTACTCGCGTCAGCGCAGAGCGGTACGGGTGATCAACGAAGGCATGACCGTCGAGGCCAGCGATATACAGCGATTCGCGCAACAGATATTTGCCCGCAATACGAAGGTCAGCCAGGTGCATTTTCATGCGATCAGATTAACAGGCACAGCATCATTGTTCCCATCACTGCGCCTGCCCATTACCGAGGATATCGTGATTGACTTGCCCAATGACGAAGCAACTTATGTTGAAAGCCTTGGCAAATCGACACGAAAGACGCTGCGCCAAAATCAAGCGCGGGCCGGATGCATGTCACATCAACTCATCCCCGGCGCTGACATAGATGTTGCAGCGATTGATACCATTATCGGATTCAATCATGCGCGCATGGCCAGAAAACAGCGTAAATCAGCGTTAGATGCTCGGAGTCGTGCGCAATTATTATCGCTACTTCGAGCGCGCGGCATCGTCAGCATTGTCTGCATCGATGGTGTACTGCGCGCAGGTACCCTCGCCTGCCGTTTTGGTGAGGATGTATTTTCTTTGGTCAATGCTCACGACCCTGCCGTTGATCATCTAGGCATGGGCAACCTCAGCCGCCACCTGATGATTCTCGACATGATACGACTCGGCGCACTGCGTTTTCACCTGCTCGGCGGACATTTCGCCAGCAAGCGTTCATGCGGCGCACGAAGAATTCCGCTACACGACGTCACACTTTACCGAAACCGGATTGCGATGATGACGGACCTCGCCGGTGTCATTGACATGATGCGGCGGTCGGCTAGTTACCGGATTAGGATCGCTCTCGACGAACATCACCACACTGCACCCACCAGTAGAACCGCAAGCCTTGCGTTCCGATGCGTCAGACTAATGCGTAAAGCGAAACATGGAGCACGCGCGCTAACGCTCTGGAGACGCGAAGGTCCGAAGCGCGAGGACCGGACTGAGCACGTCTAGCGATAAAGTCGGCGTTTGCTCTGCCCGTAGGATTGTTCACATTTTTCGGGGATAAGTCTGTGGACAACCCCCGCAAGAATCAGCCAATCGTCTGATCTATATGTGAATTTACGCTTTGACCGAAATCAGGCAGTCGGTGGACATCCCAATAAAACGGTGAAAAAAAACCCGACGCAGTTTGCACTGGTCGGGTTTAAATCCATCCTTTTTGGAAGGCTGGAGGAGACAGTGCGAACTATATCAACCAGCATACAAGCCGTCTGCTTTCGATTTATGATGCCTGATATAAGCAAAACGAATGGCGCGCTGGGAATATTGTTTTGCGGAAAATAATTGTCAATTTTTGGCATGAGTCGATGAGACTGCGCCTAAAACAATAAACCCGCCATACTTGCGCATGGCGGGTTTCGTGTCTCCTCTCGCTCTTCCGGCGACAGATTTTTTGGTAAGGCCAGCGGATGATGCGCCTGATTTTCACGCCTGTCATCATGCGCCGCACCATGACGATAACTTACTGATTACAAAGATTTTTTTACAATCCAATTACTTACCAACGGGTCATTTCACGAATCATCAGCGCACTACGATGGCACTTAGTTTATGAATCTTCTGTCGCGCCGCATACACAGGCGCGCGCGTGATCCTGGTGTCTTCGATGAACTATTCCTTCTCGTACAATGAGGGAAAAAATTTCTCCTGCCAACTTCACGACATGACTCCCCAAGCTCTCAATAAAGGATTGTCCTTCCAATTAGGTTATGCAGGCCTGATCCCCTTCCTGTTAATGACACTGGGCGTATGGTTCGCAGATGCTTCTTGGATGGGCGACTTCATCAAAGGTCAGCTAGCCTACGGCATCGTGATCCTGTCTTTCCTCGGTGGCGTACATTGGGGAGCAGCGCTGCTGAGCAGCGAGATGCCGGAGCGAGAACTCAGGAAGGCATTGATATGGGGCGTTACGCCGTCATTGATCGCATGGAGCGCGACACTGTTCGGCGGTTTCGGATTCGCAGTATTAATGGCAGGCTTTGTCGCCGCACTGCAGGTAGACAAACAAATGTACGCAGCCTACGGCATGCCGGATTGGTTGCTCGCCTTACGCAAGAGACTGACTCTCGTGGTCGTCCTCTCGCTGGCATTGACGGTGATTGGCGCCTATCTGCGCGGCTAGAAAACGTATTCCGAGCCGGCGCAGGGAAGAACCACATCAGAACTCGTCGTCGTCGCCTTTTTTAGGGCGTCCATCCGCATCGCTCATACGCATGCGCTTACGACGGTCGCCCATCAGTTCACGCAATTCGCGAATGCTGAGATCAGTCACTTCGTGCATACGAATCAGCAGCGACGCACCCACCGGCAATGTGCGGTGACGAATCTTGCTGATCACCGGCGGACGCACCTCGAGTGCGCGCGACAGTGCCGCATCGTTTTTCAGTCCCAGCTTCTGGATCAACGCATCAAGCAGTCGATTGGGATCGTAGCCTTCCTGTGATACCAGAGGATGTTTGTCCATCACGTCTCTCTCCCTACGGATATGAGTGAGCGGCATTGGTGTCTGATTTTAAGACCATTGCCACAGTGCAATTACTCGAATGCTAATTTATATGTCATCGCAGCAACATTTTCAAGGGGTTGAGTGAAATTTGCCGGCAATAATGGTAATTTTTTTTAAAACCCTTATCGGAATGGCAAAAATATGTCGTAAATTCTTGAAAATCTGAGGAAAAACAGCAACTTGCGAATTTTGCAGCATAGCCACAAAACCTGTAGCCAAAAACAAAAAAGCACCCGCTGCTGCGGATGCTTTGGAGTCTGGCACAAACTACCGCCAGCGTTTATTTACATGCGGCTTTTGCCTCGTCGAGCAAACGCTTGCCATCAAAACCTTTCGCATTCATATCTTTTACCCACTCGTCATCGATCAGACTGGTGGCAGAATTCCAGCGTTTTAGCTCGGCATCGGGAAGCGTGTAGAACGTATTTTTCCGCGCTTCGGCCGCCTTCCGTCCAAGTGCGCCATCTTCAGTGAACACCTTGCCGACCCACGCGGAACGGTCAGGACCACTATTGGCATCAATCACTTTCTTCAGATCAGGCGGAAGACCGTCGTATTTCGCCTGATTCATGGCAAGGATAAACACAACGTTCAGCATCTGAGGCGCCCCCATGGGTGGCTCGGTATGGAAATGGGCGATTTCCTCAAATTTCAGCGAAGGTACAACTTCCCACGGAATCATCAGACCGTCGATGACGCCTTTGGACATCGCTTCAGCAGACTGAGGCAAAGGCATAGGCACCGGTGTGGCACCGAGCGCGGCGACCATTTTCGTACCCAAGCGGGTCGGAGCGCGCACCTTCAGACCTTTGAAATCTTCCAGCACCTTCACCTGCTTATTCGATGTATGCAGCAGTGCCCCATCATGCACGTGAAACAAAATGGGCTTCACGCCCTTGAACTCCGCCGTTGCGTTCTTCGTCGCGTAGTACCACAGACCTCGGCTGGCCCGCTCTGAGTTATTGACCATGAACGGCAGTTCGAATGCCTCAGACACCGGGAAGCGCCCCGCCTGGTAACCGGGAACGGTCCAGATAATGTCGACGACACCATCCTTGACCTGGTCAAACAGCTGCGGCGGCGTACCGCCCATCTGCATGGACGGATAGATCTGGCACTTCAGTCGTCCTCCGGAATCCTTGGCAATCTTGTCGCACCACGGTGTGATGATCTTCGCGTGCGCGGTCGATGACGGCGGCAGGAAATGATGCACTTTCAGCGTGATGGTCTGTGCCGAAACGCTGACGCCTGCAATAGTCAGCACAAGCGCGACGAAACTGCGAAAACTGCGAAATACCATGTCGTTCTCCTGAGGGGGTTCTTTGTCGTTTTATTCTTTAGCCACCGAATACATGAACTAGATACAGCGACAATACCGGGAAAAATACCAGCAGCAGTATACGGATCAGGTCGGAGGCAAGGAAGGGCAACACGCCCTTGAACGTTTCTACGACCGGAACGTCTTTCGCCAGCCGGTTAATGATGTAGATATTCATACCGACCGGCGGATGCACCAGCCCGATTTCCACCACCATCAGCGCCAGAATGCCGAACCAGATCGATTTGTCGCCGGCCGTCATGCCCCAGAAATCTAAGCCCATCACGATGGGATAGAAAATAGGTATCGTCAGGAGGATCATTGCCAGCGAGTCCATGACGCAACCGAGAAAGATATAGATCAGCAGGATTGCGAACATCACCGACAGTGGTGGAAGGCCGCTGCCCTTCACCCAGGTCGCGAGTTCGGTCGGCATCTGAGTAATCGCCAGACCCGAATTGAGCATGTCCGCGCCGAGCAGCACGAGGAAGATCATCGCTGTCGCCTGCGCGGTACCGAATATGCTCTTCACTATGCCGTCAAGCCGGAGACCGTTCACGACCGCGATGATGCCGCAGGCCGCAGCACCAATGGATGCGGCCTCGGTAGGGTTGGCCCAACCATCGTAGATACCGACAATGACGACGAGGAATACCAGCAGAATCGGCATCACACCGCCTAGCGTTCGCAATGCTACTGGGAGAGGCACGCGTTCGCCAGCCGGGCCAGCTTCGGGCTTGAACGTGACAACGATACGGATCACGACCATATAGCCCAGCATGGCAATCACGCCCGGTACGACGGCCGCCATGAACAGCTTGCCAATCGACTCCTGCGTGAGCACCGCATAGATCACCAACGGCACCGACGGAGGAATCATAATGCCCAGTGTGCCGCCCGCCGCCAGCGCGCCGGTCGCCAGCGAACCGGCATAGTTGAAACGGCGAAGTTCCGGCAGCGCTACCTGACCCATCGTTGCCGCGGTCGCCAGTGACGAACCGCAAATCGCACCGAATGCAGCACAAGCGCCGACAGCAGCCATCGCGACGCCACCGCGCAGATGTCCCACAAAGCTGTTCACGCTATTGAACAAAGCACGCGATAAGCCGCCGTGCGTGGCGAACTGACCCATCAGCATGAACAAGGGTATGACCGCAAGATCGTAATTCGAGAAGCGTGCATACGCGATGTTCTTCAGTGAAGACAGCAATGGCAGCCAGTTGAAGTCATTCATCACGAGGAAACCGGCAGCGCCGATGATGAACATCGCAATACCAATATGCACGCGTAGGGCGAGCAGTACCAGCAATGCCGCAAACATGATGAGCCCTATCGTCATGCCGCTCATGAATCGCTCCCGGCGGCGAGATAGATCACTGCGTTATACAGGCCGGCGATGGCTAGCAACAGGAAACTCGGTACCAGGGCCGCGACGACGATCCACACCGGCCACATCAGCATCATGGATGCCTCACCCGCCTCTTTCAGAGACAGGGCGCCGACGGCAGTGCGCCAAGCAATCACGGCTGCCACCAGAGCGAGCAACAGATGCGACAACGCATCCAGCCGGTGGCGTGCAGGCTCAGACAGGCGTGCCGTGAAAAAATCGACGCGCAGGTGGTGTCTTTCCATTTCACAGAACGGCAGCATCGCAGCGGCCGCAACGGCACCGCCCATTTGCATGATCTCGATATCGCCTGGCACAGGAGCGGCAGCGATTTTCCTGCCAATGATGGACACCAGCGACATCAACACCAGCAAAATGAATCCGCCACCACCGAGCACTGCGAAAATCTGGGTAAGCCAGTGAAGGCGCCTACCCCAGTGGCCCAGCGCGGGTTGTCTCTCATTCTCTAGCGCATCGCCCAGTGCAACGTCCTGCATGCAGTCTCCCTTGATGCGGGCTCATGCCCGTCTGTCATTGCCTGCATCATAACCGCAGTCAGCGCCCGCTTGTGCAACCGAGCCGCCGACACGTGATCCCCGCGGGCATGCAGGCGGTGATTCCGGTAACATCGATAGCATCCCAAAATAGCTCGGAGACGCCAATGCGACGAACGCTTGCCTGCCTTGCCCTAGCGCTGTCGATGCCGGCGAGCGCCGACATACCAGAGTGGCAATTAATCTCGCAAACAGGCCGCCCCGGTGAGCTGATCTTTTGGTACGTCGATGTAAGCAGCATCGTGCGTACCGACCAACACCTCAGAGCCTTCTTGCGCACCTCATGGACGCGTCCCCAGATCGCTCCTGACGGTACGCCGTATCAGTCGTCTACCTACCTCAACTATTTCGACTGTGGCAACCGCAAGATCGCCTACACGGCGAACACTTACTATGTGACCCCTGAGCCTCAGGGAGAGCCCGTGCATGCGGAGCCGGAACAGCCGCTCGCTGCGCTGAAATTCCAGGAAGTGAATCCGGGCTCGGCCGGTGCAAAACGTTTGGAGTTTATTTGCAAGTACCGCAGCAAGCAGATTCTCACTCATCTGCGTGAAAAATCTGCGCGTGGATAAGCAAAAAAACGGCGCCGCAGCCTTCGCTGTGACGCCGTCAATCACCAGGGCAGCAAGATAGCCCGTTGTATCTAGAATCAGCCGGCAGCCACAGCCAGCGGCTTCGATGTTGATACGCTCAATTGCACATCGCCAGCCAATTGACCACCCTCTTCAATCACCAGCTTGCCATAACGGACTTTGCCCGTCACGCGACCACTGGAGTAGACCACCAGTTTCTGGCGTACAGTCAGTTCACCATCGAACTCACCGCGAATCTCGGCGATATCAAATTCCGCGGTACCGACGAACGCGCCCTTCTCAGAAATCTGGATCACGCGTGAATCAATCGTCGCCTCAACCCGACCTTCCACCACCAACGTATCGCAATCGGTAATCTCAACGCCCTTGAGCTTGATGTTCGGCCCTACGGTCAGCTTACTTCGCATCTCGCCATTACCAGCAGTCGTCGCACCCAGCGTGACGCTCTGTACGTTCGTGATGGATGCCGGCACAACGCGACTCACGGGCGCAATCACCGGTGTAGCCACCGTCAGGCCATGGTTGCTCGGTTTATCGGGCAGCGAGACAGCTGACGCCGACGGCTTTAACTCAGCGAGGCTTTCGCGCTTACCAAAAAATTTTTCAGACTTCAGCATGAGACTCTCCCGAATGAATATGGGCGCGCAGCGATGACGTGCTGCACACTGAACTCTTCGGCCATTGCCGCAAGCTAAAGTTCCCACACAGAAGACATGTCGAAAAAAATATCCCCGAGATGAAATCTGCATAAAAAAACCGCAGCCTTGGCTGCGGTTCCTTGTCGTTCGATCTACTCGCTTATACGCGACGCTTGTATTCGCCGGTGCGGGTGTCGATTTCAATTTTGTCACCCTGATCGACGAACAGCGGTACCGGCACTTCAAAGCCCGTCGCAATCTTTGCGGGCTTGAGCACCTTGCCCGACGTGTCACCCTTGACGGCCGGCTCAGTGTAGGTAATTTCACGCACGACGGTCGTTGGCAATTCAACTGAAATCGCCTT
>CAZXRS010000095.1:0-7649 GCA_964642635.1 uncultured Bifidobacterium sp.
GCAGTAGGTCGCACGTTCGAGTCGTGCTGGGCAGGCCAGCTTATCCCTTCGCTCTGCCTGCCCGATACCGCGGCCGCCTTCGCTTCAGAGCAGAATCCGGGTCGTCATCACATAGGCACCGTAGATCAGCAGAGACGCTGCGCCTGCCGTTCCTAGCGAAAAAAGCATGAAGGCCCGCATGCGTCGCTTTGCCAGTTCGAAGCGCTCGAGGCGGGACAGAGGGCGCAATTCGCGTGGGCTGCGACCCACAGACGCGGAGAGAATTGTCTCGGTATAGGCCAACTCTTCGGTCGGCTGTCTATTAATCAGATTCATTCCCCCAATATAGTGGCCTCAGAATTTTGCGGTACTGCCCTGAAGGGTAGGTGCCTGGATTAACTCCCTCATGGTCGCGTAACGTCCGTCGATGGCCCCCGTGACTATAATTTGGGCACTACGAACGGCTAGCTATCGGGTCTGAAACAGTTAAGCATTAAAAATCAATGATCTGCCCCTTGGGGTAGTAAACAAATCCTTGCGTTTAAGCAATAATATAGTCGCGAAGAGACCGGACGTAGCAAACATCCTACTTGCAAAATTATAAATAAACCGCCTGGAGTGCGAATGGGCATCGGCGAAAAACTGGCACAGCAGCGACATTTGCTCGGCATGTCCATCGAGGATATTGCCGCTACGACCGGTATGAGCTCGCGTCAGGTGGTGGCTATCGAATCGAACGCGGATCAGTTTGCTGCGCCGGTGGAGATGAGCCGGATGATCAGGCTGTACGCGCGCAAGGTGGGACTCTCCATGGACGCTGACCTCATGGTTTCCGCGCGTGGTCAGACAGAAGCTCCAGTCGTGATCGCTCCCCCTCCTATTCCACAGTTCTTGTTGAAACAGAAAGCCTCTCGCGCGGATTGATGTTGCATGCAAGGTTTTGAAGGTTTTCCCCGCGGCAGGTGTTTATCATTTTTATCGATAGTCTTTATCGAGACTGAGGCGTCACGGGTGACCGGATCGCGGAGAGCCTGAATGACACGAGTCTTGCGTCAAGTGGTCACCATCCATGATGAGAGAGAGGCGGCACGACATGCGCGCGGCCATGTCTCCGTCATCGATGACGATGAGGCAGTTCGCAGCGCAGTGAGTGCGATCCTGCGGCACGAGGGCTATGCAGTAGCAGAGTTCGCCTCGGCGTCAGCGTTTATTAGCTTTGAGGACGAGGCGGAACCCATGTTTGCCGGGCCGCGTTGTTTACTGCTCGATGTGAAAATGCCGGGCGCGTCCGGACTCGAACTACAGCAGAGACTTGTCGAGCGCAAGTGGATGATGCCTATCCTGTTTATGAGTGGCGGCAGCAGCGCGGCCGAGGCGGTGCAGGCCATGAAGGGCGGGGCGATGGACTTCCTGATCAAGCCCTTCGACGACGCTCAGCTCCTGGTGGCTGTCGCGGGCGCGTTGGCCAAGTGTGTGGCTGATGAGCAGGCCAGCTTGTCTTCGCTAGAGGTGGTGCGACGCTTTGCTTCGCTTTCGACGCGAGAGGCGCAAATTGCGAAACTGGTGTCGGGTGGCCTGTTGAACCAGCAGATCGCTGCAGAGCTGGGCATCGCCGAGCGTACGGTCAAGCTGCACCGCATGCACATGATGCGTAAGCTAGGCGCAGCCAATGTTATTGAATTGATACGTATTTTGGACGCAGTCAGCTGAATTGCCCTCATGGTCTATACCCGATGCTTGCCGGGTCAGCTATCGTAATCAGCCAAACCCCCAGCGAACGCGCTATATTCAGGCGAGCGCATAGAAAATAACAAGGGAGTATCAAGTAATGCCCCACACATCCAACGCCGTGACGGAGACAGCCGGCAATCACGGTTTGCATCAATCTATGCCCAAGCGCACGGATACGATTGCCGAGATCTCTCGTAAATGGCTTGCCGGCATCGACCCTGAACAGTTCGGTGCTTGCCATGAATACTTGCTCGCGGTACGTCTCGCTCGCCATATGACGAAGACCGACGTCGTGACTGCCAGCATGATTGGTGGTGATCCGGGCACGGGTGTTTCGTTGCCCACCATCTCGAAAATCGAGAGTGGTACCTATGGTGAGCCTGGCTTCCGCACCATGGTGCGTCTGGCACGCGGTTACGGTATCAGCGTCAGCTCTCTCGAGCGGTTTTTCGTGTGAGCATCGCCTACGGTTCCGGCGGACGTCAGCGTCCGGTCGATGTGAGCGCCGACGACGGTGAAGAGATTGCGCTCGATGGCACCCGGCTGAAACAGCTGCGTGTCGAGCGCGGGCTGTCGGTCTCAGAGGCCGCACGTCTGGTGACGCTGTCGCGTGAACAGGTCGAGCAGATTGAGAATGGTGGTCTGGGTGCGTTCTACGGTGCGAGGCATAAACTGCTTGCTGCGCGCAAGTACGCAGAGGGATACGGCATTAAGCTCGAGGACTTACTGCCACAAACGCCACAAGTAACCGAACAGCTTGAGGTAAAGGAAGTCAGCAGCACAGAAGCGCCCGCCGAGCTACCGGTCGAAGTCGTTGCTGAAACCGTTACCGAAACCGTCAAAGCTTCCGAACCCCTACCGGCACCAGATGCCGAACCGATACATGCGGCGGATATCACCCCCACGGAACAGCAAGCAACTGAAGCGCACGCTGCTCCGATGGTCAGATCCACGTCGACTGACGAATTAGCGCCAGCGCCGATACTCTCAGAAACCACGGTAAAACGCCTGCCGCTCGCATTGGTGGTCGGCGCATCGTTGATTCTGGTGTTCTCCATCCTGCGAGGGCTGGCCCCGACGCAAGAGCCGTCCGAGCCACCACCGGCGGAGCCGGTTGCTGACGCTACACCGACCAGCCAGCCGCCCGCGGTGAGCAGCGCAGATCAGACTTCGCCGCCAGAAGCTCCCTCAGTACCTGAGGTAGTGGCTCCCGTAGCGGCAACCCCTTCCACGGTTCAGACACCTGCGCCTGCCGCGGCACCTTCTGCCCCCCCAGCTGCTGCAACGAATCCGACTCCGGTAGCCGCAGCGACCACTACAGCAGCAGCAACGACGCCAGCGAGCGAGCCTGCTGCCGCAGATGCCTGCGCGGTGACGGCTGGCCCTGATACGCCGCGCTGGGCACCGACTCAGGGACGGAACTCGAGCACGCGTGTTTTCGTGACCAGCGTAGCCCCCATTGACATCTGTATCACCGATGCTAACGGCACATCGACGCCGCTGCGAGTCAAGCCAGGCGCGATGTCCTCTGCAGGGGGTAAGCCCCCTTATGTGGTTCGCTCTGAGCGTCTGTCCCAAGCGCAGATCTTCCTTCAGGGTCTGAAGGTCAGGGTGCCGTCATCCGCCGTGGCGGTGCACCTGTTCACAACGCAATCGGTGCGGTCGCCCGAGACTCCCGTCCCCAGCGAGCAATAACGGCTGACGACGCGCGCCCCTGCCAGAGAGCGAGCGACCGGTGGTACAGCTTCATCCTCAGACAGTCATCTTGATGATCAGCATGGTCTATATGGTCATGCACGCGGTCATCTGGTTCGCGCTGTCAGAACAGCGCAATGCGCAGGTACGTCTTTGGAGTCTCTCTGGACTGCTGAGCGGCATAGCAGTCATTCCGTTGTCGATGCGCGGCATCGTCAGTGAATTTGCATTCATCTATATCGGGCAGATACCTATGGTGCTCGGCAATGCGGGCCGCTGCCTTGCCTTGCGCATGTTTTTCGATAGCGTGTCGACCCGTTCGAAACTGTTTTACACGCTAAGCACGCTGTTGTTCCTAGTTATGATGATCGGTGGCTACGAGGCCGGCGTCTCTGAGTACTACCTGAAGATTTTCTACTTTGGTTTCTATGCCATCGTTCTGGTCGATTATTTTCTACTTGGGTACTGGCTAAAGGGCGGTAAACGAAGCCTAGGATGTGATCTGCTGATGGGCGGTGGGTTGGGGCTGATGTTTTCCCAAGCAGTACGCGCCATCGCAATTGCGATCGATCCTGCCTCCGACGATATCTACGCGCAAACGCCTGACCAGACGCTGATGGTGATCGGTCAGTTCGTATGTATTCCGCTGACCAATATTGGCTTCCTAAGAATCTTTCTCGAGGGACGCGAAGAACGCAGGTTGAAAGTTGAACGAGAACTAGCGGCGTCCGAGGCGCGTCGCCACCTGTTGAGCGGGCATCAGCACGAATTACAGCATCTGTTAAACGAGCGGGAAGAGATCATCCGTCAACTCACGCTGTCGAATAAAACGGCCTCCATGGGTGCGCTAGTCGCGAGTCTTGCGCACGAACTCAATCAGCCCTTGTGCTCCATACGACTGAACACACAACTTGTGGAGAGGCTGCTGCTGGAGCGACGGAAGAGTGATGGTAGCGACGTGGAGATCGATAAACTGATCGATGCAATGAACCGCGAAAACCGCCGCGCGGCCGAGATTATCGTCAAGCTTCGGAAACTGTTTGAAGATCGCAGCGGTGCGATGGGTGTGGTGGATCTCAGTGAAGTTATACGTGATTGCGTCACACTTGTGATCCCTTACGCGCAGACGCGTCAGGTTCAGCTACATCTGGAGAGGATCTGCGATTGTCAGGTCGGTGGTGACCAGACCCAGTTGCAGCAGGTCGTGTTGAACCTATTGAATAATGCGATCGAAGCTGCTTCTGAGTCCGTAGCGGACATTAAACGTGTGCAAGTGCGCATGCAATGCGGTCCAGATCAGGTGGTGGTAAGCGTAGAGGACAACGGCAACGGCATCAGTGAAGACATTCAAGACTCAGTATTCGAATTGTTCAAGTCAACCAAAGCCGAAGGCATGGGCGTGGGCTTGTGGCTGTCAAAGACGGTAGTCAACGCGCACCGTGGCGACATTCATTTCAGCAGTAAGTTGGGAGAGGGAACGCGTTTTGAGGTCAGGTTGCCCGTTGAGTCTGGTAGCGACAACGGGTGAAATCAACCGAATCACTTCAGACGGTAGCCGTAGCGCTCCATGATCTTTCTGGCCTTGTCCGACTTCAGGTAATTCAGTAATGCAGTTGCTACCGCTGACTCTTTGCCTGGATTGAGCAGTACGGCATCCTGTTGCAGAGCTTCATGCATCGCTTCCGGAACGATCCATGCTGAGCCGGATTTCAGTTGGCCGTTCTCCCATACCTGAGATAGGGCGATAAAGCCCAGTTGCGCATTACCGGTACTGACAAACTGAAAGGCTTGCGCAATGCTTTCACCTTGAACCACACGCGGTTCGAGTTTGCTTAGCAGACCGAGTTTCTGCAACGTCTGCACGGCAGCCATTCCGTACGGTGCGACTTTCGCATTAGCGATGGCGATATGTCTGAATTTATCTGTCTTTAGTACGCCGGCTTCCGAGTCGACTAAGGACGCATCTGGTGACCACAGCACGAGACGACCGATTGCATAGGTAAATTGCGTTCCAGCGACGGCTTTGCCTTCGCTGACTAGTTTGGTCGGTGTTTCGTCATCGGCTGACAGAAGCACTTCGAATGGCGCACCGTTCGAAATCTGTGCATAGAACTTTCCGGTCGCGCCTTGCGATAGGACGACCTTGTGGCGGGTCTCTTTCTCGAACTCTGCAGCGATTTCCTTCATGGTTTGCGCGAAGTTTGCCGCTACGGCGACCTTCACTTCGCCGGCCTGCGTTGCGCTGGCTAGAAGTATCGTCATCAGCACGGAAATCAAAATACGGTATGCCATTGTTTCAGTCCTTCGTAATCTGATTGTAAAAGTCAGAATTTGTACTGTGCGCCGACGGATATACCGGACTGGCTTTTGTTGCTCTCGGAGTAGCCGCCATTGACTCCGCCCACCGAGGTGTCAGGTACCCATTTGTCGTAGATTGTGAATGCGGCTGTGGCCCCGGCTTTTCGTTTCGCGCTTGCGTAGTCGATGAAGAAGTCCCAATCCTTATAGGGTGAATAGGTGAGTCCGGTCGCAAACATCTGCACGTCGTTGGCTCCGGCGCTTGCCGTCCTGTCGTCCACGGAGTAGTAACCCGCATTCCAGCTCAAATCCGAAGTGAAACGGTAGATTGCACCGGCAAACCAGGTGTTAGCATTGACGCGCCCAGCAGTCTTGTTCGTATCGAACGTTCCATCCAGCACAGTTGAGCCGTTATTGGCGATCGGGTTCGGATTGCGCGTGATCACGTAGCCGGTGTTCAGCGTAAGTTTGTCCATGGTGTATTTCGCTGCCAGAAAATCAACGCGGTTATTCACTTCTTGAACAGGAGCGTTGGCCGATCCGAGCTTGACCTCGGCGTGGTTGTAGCCCATCTCGAAATTGCCGTTCTTGTAGCGGCCACCGATGTAGTAGTTCGTGCCCTTTTCTTCGTTACCCGGCACGCCGCCGAACGAGATGCCGGTGTCGAGCGTGAATCCTTCCCAGACCGGTGAGATGTAGCGCAGCAGCTTGTCTGCTCGGTTGATGCCGGACGCACCATGGAAACCGGCGTAGCGACCGATGGGCTTCAGACCACCGAAATTCCAGTTCTGGCGTGAGTCGAAAGCACTTGAAAGATCATTTTGTAAGTTCGGGCCACGACCGAGAATGAAGGTGCCATAAGTCTTCGATATCCAGCGAACGTTTGCTTCGCGATCGAACAGCGCCGCACCCGGCGAGCTGCTGTTCGCCGTGCCATATCCTGCTGAGTCCCGGCCAATCGCGCCGGTACGCGCAGAAAAATTCGACTCCAGTGTGAGCATCGCCGCGTTGTCGCCATCTAGTTCGCGCGACACTTTCAGCCCAACGCGGTTATTGCCTTTCGGTTGGTCGCTCATGCCCTCGGCGGTTTTGTCGGCGCTGGTCATATTGGACGCCTGGTAGTAGCCGGCTGATACCTGCCCATAGATTTGGGTCTTGAACTTGCGTTCGGCCTCGGCGCGCTTGTCGATCTCGTTGTTGGCGCGGCGAATATCCTGCGCCTGATTGAATTCCTTGATCTCTTGCTGGGCGTTGGCCTTCTTCAGCTTCTGATCGAACTCTTCCTGCGTGATCACGCCTTTCTCGAGCAGCAGCTCAAGGAGGACTTTCACGTCCTCGGCAGCGTAGGCGGGGAGAGAAGCGGTGGCCAGCAAGGCCGCGAAGGCGGTGATGATGTTCAGGCTTGAGCGGGAAATGGCGGTTTTCATCGAATTTTTGTGTCGGCAGGCGAATCAAAATTAACCTAATTACATATCGCATCAAAATATAATTAAATACATTTTGAGTGTCAAGACTGCGTTTTGTTTCAAAAATTAAAACAATCTGGTCGATGCAGAACAAGCAGAATTGGGAAATCGAGGCCGAACTAACCCTGGGCGTCGGCAAGGTCATCCTGGCCAAGGCGAAACGCATGGAACTGCTGAGCCAGATCGGACTAACCGAAAATCTGACCCGTGCCGCGAAGATCGAGAGTTACAGCCACAAGGGCACGTGGTAGACGATCGCGCAGATGACGCAGCGGAGTGGCGGCAGCCTGCTCGAGCGCCAAGTCGGAGGAAAGGGCGGGGGACGCAGTCGCCTGACCAAACGCAGCAAACAGCTACTCAGAATTTTTGCTGATACAGACGCAGCACACGCGCTTCATTGGCCTTGATGTGCAGGTCGATACGCACATCGGATTCCAGATTGATCCGTCAAATGTGATCATTGCAGTGGTTTCATAAACA
>CAZXRS010000096.1:0-7634 GCA_964642635.1 uncultured Bifidobacterium sp.
TGCCCCAACTCGATCAAAGCCCGGGTATAGGTTGATTCGAACAGCAAATAGGAGGCAAGTGCCGCGCCCCGCCGCTCGGTGGCACCGATGGCCGACAACATCGTTCGAATGGGCAGCGGTAGGCTGCTGACATGACGACTGGCAATCGAATCCAGCGGTTGCGACGGAGTGATTGCTAACATCTGTACTGGCCTGAGTGTCGACTGCCGCTGCTGCTCCGGGCTCAGCAAAGACAGCGTGCGGTTGATACGCGTCATCCTCTCAATATCGACCGACAATCCATCGAGAAAAATACTCGACATCGCATGGCCGGCAATTTGGGCCAGGCTGGGATAACCCGAAAACTCCGTGAAGCTTCTTTCCGGCCCACCGATGTTGCCGGCACCGATCACCAGTACTTTGTCCGCGCCGAGATGAATGACCGGCGAAATCGGTGCAACTTCGCGCATTGAACCGTCGCCGAAATATTCGCAGCGATCGCTGCAATATAGCGGCACCGCCGGAAAAATTAGTGGAATCGCCGACGACGCCAGCAGATGATCCACACCAATCTGCTGCGGCACCGACATACGCTGAATCCGGCTCCAAGGCGGTATGTCCTGCGCAGACTGGTAAAAGATGACGTGCCGACCGGCGGTGTAAGAAGACGCAGACACGGCCAACGCTGTCAGATGACCCGCGTCAAGCGCCGCGTCCAGCCTGGGCAGGTCGAGCATGGTGTGCAGCAATCCGACCAGCGGCGAATTGTCGAGCAGCGAGTTCGGCGGCTGAGCATGCCATTTGCGTAGCAGCCAGCCGAAGGACAGAAGCGACAACCAGCGCGCACCGGAACGAATCACGCCGATCGAATCGGCGCGATAGACCTGCTCGACCTCGAGCTGCCGCCACACATCCAATAGGTGCGTGACACTTTGCTCAAAATCATCTGCGCGACACGCGAAAGCCGTCGCGTTGATGGCACCGGCCGAGGTTCCGCAGACGATGTCGAAAGGGTTTTTGCGGGACGGCCAGCCGCATTCGCTCAGCAGCGACAAAATCGCCTGAAGAACGCCCACCTGGTACGCGGCGCGCGCGCCTCCGCCAGCAAGGAAGAGACCGGTTTTGGGTGGAGAGATCATCGACACAGATTACCAGCGGGCAAAGGGATTGCGTGAATCTGCCGGCTACTAGTGGTGTTCTCACCCACACTCAGCGACTTATTTCGGTTGCATCCGGATCGCGCCATCCAGGCGTATCGTCTCGCCATTCAGCATGCAGTTCTCGATGATGGTCTTCGCCAGATGCGCGTACTCTTGCGGTTTGCCCAGACGCGGCGGGAAAGGCACCATCTGCCCCAGTGCGTCTTGTACTTCCTGCGGCATCCCTAGCAGCATCGGCGTTTCGAAAATGCCCGGTGCGATGGTCATCACGCGAATACCATTACGCGACAGGTCGCGCGCCATTGGTAGTGTCAGTCCGACCACGCCCGCTTTTGACGAGCCGTAGGCTGCTTGACCGATCTGCCCATCGTAGGCCGCGACCGATGCGGTGTTGATGATCACGCCTCGCTCACCATTGGCGTTCGCTTGGCTTTGCGACATGGCGAGTGCTGCCAGTCGCGACATATTGAACGTACCCACGAGATTGATGTTCACTACGCGCTGGAACACCTCCAGTGCATGTGCACCGTCCTTGCCAACGGTCTTCATCGCCGGCGCGACACCTGCGCAATTGACCAGGCCAACCAGCTGTCCTAGCGACTGCGCGGCGGAGACCGCTGCGTTACCGTCCGCTTCGCTGCACACGTCGCACTTGACGAACTTCCCGCCGAGCTCGGCCGCCAGCTTTTCACCTGCCTCTACTTGCAGGTCGGCCAGCACGACCTTGCCGCCGTTTTCGACGATCATGCGCGCAGTTGCCGCGCCCAAGCCCGATGAACCGCCGGTGATGATAAAGACATGGTTCTTGATTTCCATTGCTTCTCCAGATTGACTGAGTGTGATGATAAAGCGGCCAATGATACCGCCAGAAAAGACAAAGGCAGCCGAAGCTGCCTTTGTGTTGAGCGAGTTACGACTTAGCCGATGAGACCCTTGGCCGCCAGAAGCGGCACGATCAGCAGTGCGACGAGGTTGATGATCTTGATCAGCGGATTGACTGCCGGACCCGCAGTGTCCTTGTAAGGATCACCGACGGTGTCTCCGGTCACTGCTGCCTTGTGGGCTTCACTGCCCTTGCCGCCGTGATGACCATCTTCGATGTACTTCTTCGCGTTGTCCCATGCGCCGCCGCCCGTGCACATAGAAATCGCGACGAACAGACCGGTGACGATGGTGCCCATCAACAGACCACCCAGCGCCTTCGGACCGAGTACGATTCCGACCACAATAGGAACCACCACAGGAAGCAGCGATGGAATCATCATTTCCTTAATCGCCGATGCGGTCAGCATGTCGACTGCACGACCGTATTCCGGCTTGCCCGTACCTTCCATGATGCCCGGGATCTCGCGGAACTGGCGACGTACTTCTTCGACCACAGATCCCGCTGCACGACCCACAGCTTCCATCGCCATGGCACCGAACAGGTAAGGAATCAGACCGCCAATGAACAGACCAATGATGATCATCGGATCTGACAGATCGAAGGTGACATTGATGCCTCTATCACCCAATGCGTGCGTGTAGTCGGCAAACAATACCAGTGCAGCCAGACCCGCCGAACCAATCGCATAGCCCTTGGTGACGGCCTTCGTGGTGTTACCCACAGCGTCCAGCGGATCAGTGATGTCGCGCACGCTGGCAGGCAGTTCTGCCATCTCGGCGATACCACCAGCGTTGTCCGTAATCGGACCGTACGCATCCAAGGCAACAATGATGCCGGCCATCGACAGCATGGAGGTGGCCGCGACGGCAATCCCGTATAGGCCTGCCAGTCCATAGGACACCATGATGCCAGCGCATACGAAGAGCACTGGCCACGCGGTCGACTTCATCGAGATGCCGATGCCAGCGATGATATTGGTCGCGTGGCCGGTGGTTGAGGCCTGCGCAATATGCTTCACCGGATGGAAGTCGGTGCCCGTGTAGTACTCAGTCACCCACACCATTGCTGCGGTCAGCACCAGACCCACGATGCATGAACCAAACAAATCCATCGCCGATGCAGACCGGTCGCCCGCAAGTGCGAGTGGCTCGGCGAACAGCGAGGTCGTGACGAAGTAGAAGGCAATGAGCGACAACACACCGGCGACGATCAGTCCGCGATACAGTGCCGGCATCACATTCTTCATGTCCGGTTTGGCCTTGACGAACATGACGCCAATGATGGACGCGATGATCGACACGCCGCCGAGGATCAGCGGATAAATCACTGCCTCGCTCTTGGCCGAAACTGCCATCAATGCACCCAATGCCATCGTCGCAATCAGCGTGACTGCATAGGTCTCGAACAGGTCAGCCGCCATACCCGCACAGTCGCCGACGTTGTCGCCGACGTTATCGGCAATCACCGCAGGATTACGCGGATCATCTTCAGGAATGCCTGCCTCGACCTTGCCCACCAGATCAGCGCCCACATCAGCGCCCTTGGTGAAAATGCCACCACCCAGACGCGCAAAGATTGAGATCAGCGAAGAGCCGAACGCAAAACCGAGCAAAGGCTTGAGCGTAGCGGGATCAGGTTGATCGAGTCCACCGATGAACCAGAAGAACACCGACACACCGAGCAATCCAAGACCCACCACCAGCATGCCGGTAATAGCACCGCCACGGAAAGCCACATCGAGCGCGGGACCAATACCGTGCGTGGCCGCCTGAGCAGTACGCACGTTCGCACGTACCGACACATTCATGCCGATGAATCCGCAAGCGCCGGAAAGCAACGCGCCAAGAACAAATCCCGCCACGGTTTTCCCATCAAGGAAAATACCGATCAGGATCGCCAGCACCACGCCGACCACCGCGATGGTCCGGTACTGACGCGCCAGATAGGCCGCAGCGCCCGCCTGAATGGCAGCCGCAATTTCCTGCATACGGGGATTACCGGCATCCTTACCAAGGATCCAGCTTCGAGAAATGAGGCCGTAGATCACGGCGACGAGGCCGCAAATCACGGCAAACCACAAGCCTGTTGATGCCATATGTCTCCTCCTGAAGTGCACGACAGTTATTGAAGCAAAACCGCCCTGCCTTGTCCCTGCAGGTACGGCCGTTTACAACACACTTTTCGCTGATCCCGCTGTGAGCCAATGCTCTTGGTTATTGTCAGTACGGGTGTCTTACTTAGGTCTCGAATGTGATCGCATCAAAAAAAAGCGGACACTGATGTCCGCTTCATTGATCGCTTATTCAGCCAGCGCCGCAAACGCGCGGTCACGAATGTCATCGACGCCGCCAACGCCGGATATCTTGCGATACTTCGGCGCGCCCGCTTGTCCGCTCTTGGCCCACTCGCCGTAGTAGCCGACAAGCTGCTTGGTCTGATCATGGTAAACAGCGAGTCGCTTCTTGACCGTGTCCTCGCGATCGTCGTCGCGCTGAATCAGGTCTTCGCCCGTCACGTCATCTTTGCCGGCGACTTTCGGCGGATTGAATTTCACATGATAGGTGCGGCCCGACGCTGTGTGCACGCGGCGACCGCTCATACGCTCAATGATGGCCTCGTCGGGAACGTCTATTTCGAGCACGTAATCGATCGCTACGCCAGCGTCTTTCATCGCATCGGCCTGAGGAATCGTACGGGGAAAACCATCGAACAAATAACCGTTAGCGCAATCCGATTGCTTCAGGCGATCTTTGACCAGACCAATAATGATGTCATCGGACACCAAGCCACCCGCGTCCATCACCTTTTTTGCAGCGATACCCAGTGGCGTACCTTCCTTGACCGCAGCACGCAGCATGTCGCCGGTAGAGATTTGCGGAATATTGAAACGTTCTTTTATATAGGCAGCCTGCGTGCCTTTGCCGGCACCCGGAGCTCCCAACAAGATGAGCCGCATTGTGAATCCTTAACTATTTTTATACTTGATGGCTGCCGTCTCCAGCAGCGCCGCCGTATTTTCTGATAATTGGCTTGCCCGAAACTTACCACATATTGCGACGATGATCCCCATTCTGTTGACAGATTGAGAATGCTCAAACAGCAAAATGTCGCCTCACACGATCCAGATCTTCCGGGGTGTCAACGCCGGCGGCGGGCGCATCCTCAGTCACATGTACCGCAATGCGATAACCATTCCATAACACCCGCAACTGCTCGAGTGCCTCGATGGTTTCCAGCGGCGACTGCGGTAACGATGGGTAGCGCAGCAAGAAATCCTGACGATAGGCGTAGATGCCGACATGACGCAGCGGCAGATAACCGCTCGGCATGGTGGACCTTTCTTGCGCGAACGCGTCTCGGTGCCAGGGGATCGTCGCGCGCGAGAACAGCATCGCATCGCCCTTCGCGTCGAGTACGACCTTCACGACATTCGGATTGAAGACATCAGCCATCAAGTGAATCGCATGTGCGGCCGTTGCCATCGGTGTCGTCGCATTGACTCTGGCGGCACAAGCATCGATCAACGCGGGATCGATCAGAGGTTCGTCGCCCTGTACGTTCACGATGACAGCATCGTTAGGCAATGCAATGGCTGCAGCAACTTCGGCGATACGATCGGTGCCAGACGGATGATCAGAACGGGTCAGGCGGGCTTCGACGCCATGATCCTCGCATGCTGCCAGCACTTGAGGATGATCCGTCGCGACAATCACGCGCGCCGCTTTCGACAGCGCCGCACGCTCGGCCACACGTACCACCATCGGCTTGCCACCAAGATCGGCCAGCGGCTTGTCAGGTAAGCGCGTTGACGCCATGCGCGCCGGAATCATCACCGTAAATGACATGGGTCGCGACAGTTTTACTTGTCTGCGCTTGTGGGCGCATTCAGATCACGCGCTTCGTCAGCCCACATAATGGGGATACCATCGCGAATGGGATAGGCAAGGCGGTCGCCGTTGCAGATCAATTCCTGCACATCCTTGTCGTACTTCAGAGGCCCTTTGCACAAAGGGCAGACCAGGATGTCAAGCAGTCGTGTGTCCACGCAATTTCTCCACAATTTTATCGGCCAGCGGTCCGGCGATGTTCGCCGCGACTGGCACCGTCCACAGACGGGGGTCAGCTGCCAGCGCGCCAATGCGTGCGCATTTTACTGCATCCTTCTCCGTCATCAGGATCAGGTCGGCATCGAGTTGTGCGAATGGATTCGTGCTGAAATCGAAGTGGTCAGGCAGAGCGATGTCGCGCATGGTCATCACGCCGTTCGTGCGCAGCATGTCAAAAAAGCGGGCCGGATTGCCGATACCGGCCGCTGCAACAACGCGCATGCTCTTCGGGATCGCCGACAGTGGCATACGCTGAGTCCTGTCGCTGATACGTTCTGCGTATTCAGCATCCAAGCTCATACCATTCGACCGCAATGCATCGGGAACGAAGCCATTGACCACATAGAAATCGCTGCGTCGCGATGCCGGCTCGCGCAAGGGACCCGCCGGTAACAACCAGCCATTGCCATGGCCGCGCGCATCGGACATTTGAACCTCGACATTGCGACCCAGTTCATAGTGCTGCAATCCGTCATCGGAAATGATGACATCGGTATCGGCATGAAGTTCCAGCAACCGCTTCGCAGCCTGTACCCGGCGGCGCCCTACCACCACCGGCACTTGCGTTTTATGCGCAATCAGCAGCGGCTCATCACCTACCTCGGATGGCAGACTCGCATGATTTACTTCTGTAACGTCCTCAACCTGAGCACCGTAGCCGCGCGAGATCACGCCAGGCCTGAAGCCACGCTCGCGCAATTGCTCCACCAGCCAAATCACAAACGGCGTCTTGCCGGTGCCGCCAACGAAGATATTGCCGACCACAATGACCGGTACCGGCAAGGTCTCCTGCCTGAACCATCCGAGCGCATACAGTACGCGACGCGTAGTAACCAGCGACAGATAGAGCCATGACAGCGGTAGTAAAGCGATCGCCAGTGGCGACTTGCGCTGCCATGCACGCATCAGCATGTCGGCCAGCCCGGACACCTTCATGGATCGTGCCTGGTAGAGAAGGAAAGCTTCTGCAGTCCGGCCAGTCGCGCTGCCTCCATCACATTGACCACCGACTGATGCGTTGCCATCGCATCGGCATGAATCTCAACGAGGCAATCAGGATTCGATTTCGACGCCTGCTTAAGCTCGATCGCCAGTGATTGCGGATCGCGTGCAACGACGCGCCGGTTGTCTACCGCAAATCGTCCCTCCGCATCGACAGCCACCGATACCGAGCGAGGCAGCGACGCCTGAGGGTTTGCTGCGGCCGTTGGCAGGCTGACCTGCAAGGCGCTGAACTTACTGAAGGTCGTGCTGACCATCAGAAAGATGAGAATAACCAGCAGTACATCGATGAACGCGATGAGATTAATTTCCGGCTGGTCGCGACGCGAAACTTTACGGAACTGCATATCAGTCCCGCACGCCGTTGGTCGCGTCAACGAAATGGATGGCTTGCTGCTCCATGTCGACCACGAGGCTATCCACCTGCGCATGAAAATGCCGATGGAACATCAGTGATGGCATCGCAATCGCCAGGCCGAATGCCGTGTTGTACAGCGCTAC
>CAZXRS010000097.1:0-7621 GCA_964642635.1 uncultured Bifidobacterium sp.
TTCCCTGCTAAGGAAGCATATGGGCTTAAACCTGTATCGAGGGTTCGAATCCCTCGGTCTCCGCCAGTGATACGTAGCAAGCCGTTTCAAGACGTCTCAGAGAGTCCCAAAACCCGCATGAATCCGAGGATCCTGCGGGTTTTTTGTTGCCTGATGGATTGACTCTATCAGAGCAGCACAGTGGTTTGTTGGTAAATTTTTCAGTGTTTTCCAACAACCTCGGAGACTTTTTCCAACATGGCTCTCACTGACACGCACTCAAAGCATTCATCTAAATACTTTTTCTCAACAACGCTTAATTTTCTGGAGAAAAAACCATGAGTAAACAAGAGAAAGCCACTGGACCTGCTTCGTACTTTCCATCAATCGAAAAAAAATATGGTCAACCGATTGAGTACTGGATCAAACTAGTGCAGGGTCAGAAGGGCAAGAAGCACATGGAAATCGTTAATTGGCTGAAGAGCGAGCATGGACTTGGGCATGGACATGCCAACGCAATTGTCGCCCATTGTTTTGCGCATCAGTAAAGGAGCGCTGCGACATCAACACCAAGGATGCTCGCCTATTTGTTAGAAGCGTCGATTGTCTCTACAGAGCGTACTGCTTGGCGGTTTGTCTTTTTGTCAGGAAGCGGCTTCTGTCTTTCAGTAGGGTATTCAGAAAGTAGGCGAATTGATGGTAAGATTCGTGATGAATGCACATCCAATGCGATCAAGCCCTTGAATCTCAAGGGCTTTTTTGTTTTTTTGCTGGCTTTTCGATAAAGTGGATGGTGTGGAGTTTGATTCATCAGCGGATAGCGTACAGGACAGAATAATGAGCACCAAACAAACACAACGACGCGTACATTTCCGAGACGTTGAAATCGGTCAGAGATTTTTTGATCTGATCAGTGCTGAGTACTTCGTGAAGCATTCAGAAGAGATGGCCATGATGGTGACTGGTCTGGGCGATGGTAAAACGCTGGATGAGTTCGAGCCGGATGACGTGGTCCGTATCGACGAATGAGTCGTCGGCTAAGCGAGTCGTACACGAATATTTCACGATGATGGCCGTAGCATGGTGACCGACTGGCTGGCGAGATTGCCGCCACGCTGGCGCGCGAATCTGGTCAGGTTAGGCTTCAATCTTCATCCGGCATTTCGCGGGACCGGCGGCAGGGTGGTGCACGTATCGACCGCCCTCGATTACATCCGGATTCGATTGCCGCTATCCTGGCGTACGAAGAACATTGTCGGATCGATCTATGGCGGCTCGCTGTTTGCGATTACGGATGGCGCCCACCCCTTGATGCTCATGGCGGCCTTGGGTCGGGATGTCATTGTTTGGGATAAGTCGGCCACTATTCGCTACCGCAAGCCCGGCCACGCGACGCTTTACGCAGAATTCAGGATCGATCATGATGAGGTGACCGCAATCCGTGCCGCGCTGCAGCAAAACCCTGAGCTTGACCGTACCTACCAAATTGAAATCAAAGACAGCGATGGCACCGTTTATGCGGTGGTAGAACGCACGGTTTATGTCGCTAACAAGTATCATTACAAAAGCAAAATCCAAAACCACCCCCACACGAGGAGACAAGCAGATGAACGGTAAATCCATCCTGAAGACGGTAGTGATCGCGGCTGCACTGGCGGTGGCTGGTGCGCAAGCAGCGGAAGTATCGAAGGTGCGCGTTGACGATCAGGCTCGCGTTGGCGAATCAGATCTCGTTCTCAACGGTGCCGGCATGCGTACCAAAGGCTTCATGGAAATCTACGTCGGCGCGCTCTACGCACCGGCAAAGACTAATTCGGCAGCAACCCTGTTGGAGTCGACTGCGCCGCGCCGCATGATGTTGCGTATGATGCGCGACATCGGTTCCAAAACAATGACTGATGCGCTCGGTGATGGGATGACGAGTAACACAACCGAAGCGGAGCGCGCTGCGCTGAAGGCACCGTCCGATCAGTTCAATGAACTTCTGAAGAAAATCGGCGAGTTGCACAAGGGCGATCAGCTCGTACTGGATTTTTCGGCGGATGGCGTCGCCGTCACGCATAACGGCAAAGCGGCCGGCAAGGTGGCCAGCGCGCCGTTCGCGAAAGCGTTGCTGCGCGTCTGGATCGGCGACAAACCGGTTGATAGCGACCTGAAAAAATCCCTGCTCGGTAACTGAGCGACTGCTCGCAGGAGAGCGGCATGAACAAACCCTGGTTGCAAAGCTACCCGGCCGGTGTGCCGGCAGACATCGATACTCATCACATACCGTCGCTGGTCGAGTTGTTTGAGGAGGCATGTCGCCGGTACGCCGACAAGGTGGCCTACATCAGCATGGGTCGCGCGATGAGCTTCCGCGAACTGGATGAAGGCTCGCGCGCGTTCGCCGGCTGGCTGCAGGCCCGGGGTCTGAAGAAGGGCGATCGCGTCGCGCTGATGATGCCCAATCTCCTGCAATATCCTGTCGCGCTATTCGGCACCTTGCGTGCCGGCTGCGTGGTGGTCAACTGCAATCCGCTATATACGCCGCGTGAGCTAGAGCATCAGCTGATCGACTCTGGCGCCACAGCGATTGTGATCGTCGAGAATTTCGCGCACACGCTGCAGCACGCTATCTCGAAGACGTCGGTTCGTCATGTCATCGTCACCCCTATGGGCGAGATGTTAGGCGCATTGAAAGGCGCGCTAGTGAATTTTGTAGTGAAGCGCGTCAAGAAGCTGGTGCCCCCTTGGGCTTTGCCGGGGGCGGTGACTTTTGATGCGGCGCTGTCGATCGGTCGGAAGCACGGATACGCTCCAGTGCGTCTAGAGCTACAGGATATCGCTTTCCTGCAATACACCGGCGGCACGACAGGTGTGTCCAAGGGCGCGATCCTCACCCACGCCAATGTCGCGTCTAACGTTATGCAGTCACACGCATGGATAAGTTCCGGTTTGCGTGAAGGTGGGGAGGTCATACTGACCGCACTACCGCTGTATCACATCTTTGCACTGACGGCGAACTGCCTGACTTTCCTGATGCTGGGAGCGACCAACGTATTGATCGCCAACCCGCGTGATATTCCAGCCTTCGTCAAGGAGTGGGGTAAGCATCCAGTCAGCGTATTCACTGGCGTAAATACGCTATTCAATGCGCTGCTGAACCATCCTGATTTCGCGCAGCTTGATTTCTCTACGCTCCGTTTCTCGCTCGGGGGTGGCATGGCGGTTCAGGCGCCCGTGGCGGAGCGTTGGCAGAAGACGACGGGTACGCCATTACTGCAGGCCTATGGGCTGACTGAAACATCGCCCGCGGCAACCATCAATCCACTCAACCTGCCCGATTTCAACGGGTCCATTGGTTTGCCGATACCGTCTACCGACATCGTGATTCGTGACGATAGCGGTACGGAGCTTGCAATCGGAGAGATCGGCGAGATTTGTATTCGTGGACCTCAGGTCACGCCAGGGTATTGGCAGCGTAAGGAAGAAACCGCTGAGGTGTTCTATCCCGACGGTTTCCTGCGTACCGGCGACATGGGCTATGTCAACGAGCAGGGTTTCGTTTACTTGGTTGATCGCAAGAAGGACATGATTCTGGTGTCGGCTTTCAACGTCTACCCCAATGAAGTCGAAGAGGCCGTCGCGATCCATCCCGGCGTGGCCGAGGTGGCGGCAATTGGTGTTCCGGATGAGCACTCGGGTGAAGCGGTGAAGATTTTTGTTGTGCGCAAAGATGCGAAGCTCAGCGAGAAAGATCTCATCGATCACTGCCGCACCGTGCTGACCGGCTATAAGGTTCCCAAGCATGTCGAGTTCCGCACCGAGCTACCGCACACGAACGTAGGGAAAATCCTGCGGCGCGCGTTGAAGGAGACGGGCTGAGATCAGCGGGATTGATCAGGGTGGGCGGGTAATACCGTTCCCGTGCACTCCCCAAACCCGATCCTCGCCGCGCCGGCCTTCTCGCACCAGCCACGGAAAGTCACCGTATCCCCATCCTCAAGAAACGTTCTCTGTTCCCCATTCGGTAGCGTCATCGCTTTCTTGCCACCCTCGGTTAACTCGATCAGTGCGCCGGCCTGATCGAGCGTCGGGCCCGACAAGGTGCCGGTACCTAGCAGGTCGCCCGGCTGCAGATTACAGCCATTGACGGTGTGATGCGCGACCATCTGCGCCATCGTCCAGTACGCATGCCGATAACTCGTTTCGCATAGCTTGTGACCGGCTTGTCCTGCGGTGCGCATCTTCGTCGTCTGCAGGCTGACATCAAGCCGGATGTCGATGACACCGGCGTGCCGATTATGTTCGCTATCGAGATAGGGAAGCGGCTGCGGATCGGCTTCCGGACGTGTGAACGGAAGGCGATAGGGCGCCAGCGCTTCTAGCGTCACGATCCATGGCGAGATGGTAGTCGCGAAATTCTTCGCGAGGAAAGGTCCCAGCGGCTGATACTCCCAGCCCTGCATATCGCGTGCGGACCAGTCGTTCAGCAGACAGATGCCGAACACATGCTGCTCAGCTTCGGTGATGGGTACGGCCTGACCCAAGGTATTCCCGCTGCCCACGAAGACACCTAACTCAAGTTCTATGTCGAGTCGCTTGCTTGGACCAACCGTAGGCGTTTCAGCACCCGGTGGCATGAGCTGTCCTTGGGGGCGGTGAAATGACGTTCCCGACACCACAATGCTAGACGCGCGTCCGTGATAGCCGATCGGTATCCACTGGTAATTCGGAAGCAGCGGGTTATCAGGACGGAAGAGCTTACCAATGTTGGTCGCGTGATGAATCGATGTATAGAAATCCGTGTAATCACCGATCTGTGCGGGCAAGGCGTATTCGACCTCAGCCATAGGTACAAGACAGAGCTCAATGACTGGTTGGTGCGGTGAACCTGCGCGCAATGCGCGAGACAGCGCGAGGCGAAGTTCGCTCCATGCGGTTTGCCCCATCGCCATAAAGGCGTTCAGCGTGCTGGCAGAGGCGGCTTTAGCGGCATCTGCTGCATGATCGGTCAGGATCGCATGGCTTGAGACCGCGGCGAGGTCGAGTACTTGATCACCGATCGCGACACCACCGCGAAACGCTTCACTGCTGCCTTTGCGGCGGAAGATGGCGAAGGGCAGGTTCTGAATGGGAAAGTCGGTGTTGGACTGGTTGGCGGAGGCTAGCCAGCTGTGTAGCTCGGGGGCGTGGGTTTCGTTCAATAGGTTCACATTGAGCTTTCATTGTTTGCGACGAAAGACACTGGATCCCGGCCTGCGCAGGGATGACGGTTAATTAGACCATCAGCGCTGGAATCGTCATTCCGGCGAAAGCCGGAATCCAGTGTCTTTGATATTTTGAAATGACTACGTCACCCCGCCATACTCCCATCATGCATCCAGGCCGCATGTGTCGGTGCTTTCTTTGTCTTGCTCCATTCTTCAAGCATGTCCCATTTCACTTCATCCAGCTTGCGGTACATTTCCGGTGTGCCGCAATCAAAGGCAAGCTCGAGACGATGTCCATTCGGATCAAAGAAATAGATACTTTTGAAAATCGTGTGATCCGTTGGTCCGATCACATCAATGCCGGCCGCTTGTAAGCTCGCCTTGGTGGCCAGTAGCGTCTCCATCGAATCAACCTTCATCGCCAGATGCTGCACCCAGGTCGGGGTATTGCGGTCGCGATCCATAGCCGGTTGCGTGGGCAACTCAAAGAAGGCGAGCACATTGCCACCACCCGCGTCGAGAAACACGTGCATATACGGATCTGGCGCTTTGGTCGACGGTACTTCGTTCTCCGCGATGGCGAGAATGAATTTCATGCCTAGATGCTTGGTATACCAGTCGACAGTTTCCTTGGCGTCTTTACACCGGTACGCAACATGATGGATTTTCTGTATGTTCATCAATCCTCCCAATGCTTTACTACTTGTCGATACCGTCACGCGCCAGCGCCATGGCTTCACGCAGAACGGCAAGGTCGCCGATATGGTTAGATAAAATCAGGATCAGCTTGGCATTCACCATCGTGCTCTGCGCTTCGGAGAGATCGCGATGCGTGTCGACCAGCAGCTCATAAAAGTCATCGCCCGGTGAGAAATCGCGAAAGTAGCGTTTACCTTGCTCGCGGAAGTTTGGTTCAAGAATCAGAGGCATGGTCTTATTCCTCAGAGAAGTTAGCCGTCGCGCGCGTGACCGCCGCAACGATGCGCGATACTTCGGTTTCGCGCCAACGCGCAGCCACATGCTGATCGGGACGTACAAGATAGAGTGTGCCGGGACTGGCGTCATAGCGACTGAAGGCCAGACCTTCTTTGTCGACCACCAGCTTAAGTTGACAACTGCCGGGCTGTCGCGAAATCACCAGTGGCTCAACCGGAATGGACGCATCGGCCAGTGCCCGCAGCTGCATCTGCATCGCCTCGGACACTGATGACGGATCATCGCAGAAATAGAGCGCCTGGAAGCAACCGCCGAGTTGATCGATCAGCCATGCGGGCTGACCATCCAGTAGTACCGGCGCATCTTCCATCGGTGCGCCCGGCACCATGTCGCCATCGAAGGCTTCGCTGTCCGGAGTGTTCAGTGCGGAGTCGGTCAGGTAGGACGGTACAGATAAACGCCCGGAGTTCACCAGTTTGCGTGCGAAGGGCAGTGTTCGCGACAGATCTAGCACCGCATTACGAAAAGTCTCGCTGACTTTTCCTTTGGGTGTGATGAAGTCGGTTGAGCGTGTTGAGTTCAGAATATTTTCATCTGCACCGAAGCCGCGTTCTTCGCTGTAGCTATCAAGCAGTCGAGTGGGCGCCTTGCCTTCCATGACGAGCTTGAGCTTCCAGATCAGGTTGTCGGCATCCTGTATGCCCGAGTTCGCGCCGCGCGCACCAAACGGTGAGACCTGATGTGCTGCGTCGCCAGCGAATAGGCAGCGACCGTGACGGAAATCTTTCATACGCCGGCACTGAAAGGTATAGACGCTGACCCATTCGAGCGTGAATTCTCTATCATCACCCAGCATCGCCTTGATGCGTGGGATAACGTTCTCCGGTTTTTTCTCTTCTTCAGGATCAGCATCCCAGCCCAGCTGGAAATCGATGCGATACACATCGTCGGCTTCGCGATGCAGTAGCACGGACTGCTTAGGATGGAAGGGCGGATCGAACCAGAACCAGCGCTCGGCGGGGAAATCGGCCTTCATGAGCACGTCGGCAATCAGAAAGCGATCCATGAACACCTTGCCATCGATGTCGAGGCCGAGCATGGTGCGTACCGGGCTACGGGCGCCATCGCAAACGATCAGCCAGTCGGCCTCCAGCGCGTAATTGCCATCCGGTGTCTCGACCTGCAGCTGTACATGGTCGTCATGCGAGCTCACCGCAACGACTTTATTCTTCCAGCGTATGTTCACGCCGGCCTGCAGCGCACGCTGCACCATATACTCTTCGAGATAGTACTGTTGCAGGTTCACCATGCCGGGACGTTTTGATCCGGTCTGTGGGCGCAAATTGAAATTGAAGACTTCATCATTGCGAAAGAAGGTACGGCCGACATCCCAGCTCACGCCTTTGGCGGCAACAGGATTGCCGCAGCCGAGCCGGTCGAGCACCTCCAGTGTGCGCTTGGCATAGCACAGCCCGCGCGAGCCGACCGAGACCGTATCGTCGTCGTCGAGTAGT
>CAZXRS010000098.1:0-7592 GCA_964642635.1 uncultured Bifidobacterium sp.
CTTTGATGTCATTGAAGTTCTTCAGCGACAGACCGCATTCGAAGCCGGACTTCACTTCTTTTACGTCGTCCTTGAACCGCTTGAGCGAATCGAGCTCGCCAGTCCAGATCACCACGTTGTCACGCAGCAGTCGAACATTGGATCCGCGCTTGACCATGCCATCGAGCACGTAGCAACCTGCGATCGAACCGATTTTGCTGACGTGGAAGACCTGACGGATTTCGACCAGACCAATATTGTTTTCGCGTTTCTCCGGTGTCAGCATGCCGCCCATTGCCGCCTTGATCTCATCGATCGCGTCGTAAATGATGTTGTAGTAGCGGATGTCGATGCCAGAGGTCTCGGCCAGTTTACGTGCCGATGCATCGGCGCGCACGTTAAAGCCAAGAATGACTGCCTTCGATGCCAGCGCGAGGTTAACGTCGGATTCGCTGATGCCACCCACCGCACCATGCACGACCTGCACACGTACTTCGGCGGTCGACAGTTTCTGCAGCGATGCGACCAGCGCTTCCTGCGAACCTTGTACATCGGCCTTGATAATCAGTGGCAGGTTCTTGACCTCGCCTTCGGCCATCTGCTCGAACATATTCTCGAGTTTCGCCGCTTGCTGCTTGGCCAGCTTGACGTCGCGATACTTGCCCTGCCTGAACAGCGCGATTTCGCGCGCCTTACGTTCGTCGGTCAGCACCATCACCTCTTCGCCAGCTGCCGGCACTTCGGTCAGACCCTGGATCTCGACCGGAATCGAGGGGCCAGCCTCGTTGATGGCCTTGCCGTTTTCATCGAGCATCGCGCGCACGCGACCGTAGGACGAACCGGCCAGCACGATATCGCCACGCTTGAGCGTACCGCTCTGAACCATGATGGTGGCGACCGGACCACGACCCTTATCGAGTTTGGCTTCGATGACCAATCCCTTGGCAGGCGCATCGACGGGTGCTTGAAGTTCCAGCACCTCAGCCTGTAGCAGTACGTTCTCCAGTAGCGTATCGATGCCTTCGCCGGTTTTTGCGGACACCGGAATGAAAGGTGATTCACCACCATAGGCTTCCGGCACCACCTGCTCGGCGACCAACTCCTGAGTCACGCGATCGGCGTTGGCACCCGGCTTGTCTATCTTGTTGATGGCGACCACCAGCGGCACACCCGCCGCTTTGGCGTGCGCGATCGCTTCTTTGGTTTGGGGCATCACGCCATCATCGGCCGCAACCACCAGAATGACGATATCGGTTGCTTTCGCGCCGCGTGCACGCATCGCGGTAAACGCTTCGTGACCCGGTGTATCGAGGAAGGTGATCATGCCGCGTGGCGTCTCGACGTGATAAGCGCCGATATGCTGCGTAATGCCGCCGGCTTCGCCCGCGGCCACTTTGGCGCGACGAATGTAGTCGAGTAGCGAGGTTTTACCGTGATCCACGTGACCCATGACAGTAACCACTGGCGCACGTGGCTTCAATTCAGCATCGGCATGCACCTCACCGATATCGAGCAGCGCTTCCGGATCATCGAGCTTGGCCGCATGCGCGACGTGGCCCATTTCTTCGACCACGATCATCGCGGTTTCCTGATCAAGCACCTGGTTGATGGTGACCATCTGACCCAGTTTCATCAGCTGCTTGATGACCTCGGCAGCCTTGACTGCCATCTTGTGCGCCAGATCGGCTACGGTGATGGTTTCCGGCACATGAACTTCGCGCACGATGGCTTCAGTCGGCTGCTGGAAATTCGATTCACGATCCTCATTGTGTGAGTTGCGGCGTCCGCGCGGTCCTGAGCGCCAGCCATCACGGCCGCCCGTGGGCGCGCCACGTGTCTTTAGACCACCCGAACCACGCTTCTTCTCATCCTGCCAGGTCGACGACACATTGGCAGACTTGATCGACTTCTTGTCACCGGGCTTCTTGTCATCTTTCTTGTCACCGGTCTTGGCAGCCGTTGTCGCAGGACGGTGCAGCGTGCCCTCGGCACGCGCAGCCGGCGCAGGCTCAGGCGCCTTGATGACCTTGCGCGGCTGAGACATCATCATCTTGATCTGAGCAACTTCATCAGCCACGGCCTTGCGCGCTTGCTCTGATACGGCGGCGCGCGCGGCAGCTTCTTTCTGGCTCTTGGCCAGTTCTGCAGCCGCTTCGGCAGACTTCGCCTCAGAGGCCATCGAAGCAGCTTCAACATTCTTCACGCGCGCTTCTTCGCGTTCCACCTCGGCAGCGCGCTCTGCTTCCAGACGTGCCAGTTGCTCTTGCTTCTCGCGAAGATCGGCTTCCTGACGCGCGATCAGTTCAGCCTGACGGCGTGCCTCATCGGCACGGCGCTCTTTTTCAGCTTCGTCAATGATTGGCGCAGCTTCTGCAGCCTCCGGCGCACCAACCGACGCATCGTCGCGCTTGACGAAAGTGCGCTTCTTGCGAACTTCCACCTGAATCGTGCGTGACTTACCGCTCGAATCAGCCTGCTTGATCTCGGTAGTTTCCTTGCGCGTCAGCGTGATTTTTTTCTTTTCGCCTTCAGCCACGCCGTGTACCTTGCGCAGGTGGCCGAGCAGCTTGTCCTTGTCTTCCTTGGACAGCTTATCCTCAGCGGAATTTTTTTCCACACCCGCATCACGCAGCTGCTTAAGCAGCACGTCTGCCGGCATCTTCAGCTCGGTCGCAAACTGGGCTACGTTGTTACTGGCCATTCAATCCTCTTTTCTCGTCACGCGTTTCGTGGTGGGCGGGGCTGATTACTTACTCTCAGCTAAGCTCCACACCAACGCCTGCAGCGCCTTCGCGCGATCGTCGTACTTGGCATCGATCAGACGCATTTCATCGTCCGTTACGTCCGTGAATTCTTCATCGATCAGCTGGCGCGCACGATCAGTGGACAATGCGAGAATCGCGCCGAATTCGTCGTACGCGAGGTTCGCAAATTGTTCCAGCGTCTTGACGCCTACCAGACCCAGCTTGCCCGCCGTGGTGCGATCCATACCGTCGAGATTGAGCAGTGCATCGTCCATACCCTCAAGACCTTCCTCGGATGCGATCGCTTCGGTTACCAGTGCATCTCGCGCACGGTTGCGCAGTTCATTCACGGTATCCTCATCGAACGCATCGATCTCGAGCATTTCCTGGATCGGCACATAGGCGATTTCTTCAAGCGATGCAAAACCTTCCTGAGCGAGGATATCGGCGACCTCCTCGTCCACATCGAGCTTCTCCATGAACAGCACGCGAATCGCAGCGGTCTCTGACGCTGCTTTATCGGCTGATTCTTCTGCCGTCATGATGTTGATCTGCCAGCCAGTCAATTCAGAAGCAAGACGAACATTCTGACCGCCGCGTCCGATAGCGATGGCGAGGTTTTCCTCATCAACCACCACGTCCATCGCATGCTTGTCTTCATCGACAACAATCGACGATACATTGGCCGGCGCTAGCGCGCCGATCACGAATTGCGCGGGGTCGTCGGACCACAGCACGATATCCACGCGCTCGCCGCCTAGTTCGCCCGTCACGCTTTGCACACGCGATCCGCGCATACCTACGCAAGTACCGATGGGATCGATACGCTTGTCACTGGTATACACCGCAATCTTTGCACGCACGCCCGGGTCGCGTGCCGCCGATTTGATCTCCAATAGGCCCTGCTCGATCTCCGGAACCTCAAGCTCAAACAGCTTCATGATGAAATCTGGCGCGGTACGCGACAGGATCACTTGCGGACCACGCGCGTTACGATCAATGCGCAGGATGTAAGCGCGTACGCGATCACCAATTCGCAGGTTTTCCTTGGGGATCATTTGATCGCGTGGCAGACGCGCCTCGATCTTGCCGGACTCGACGATGGCATCGCCGCGCTCCATACGCTTAATCGAACCAGTGACGAGCGCGTCGCCGCGCTCAAGGAAGTCCGCCAGAATCTGCTCACGCTCAGCATCACGAATACGCTGCAAGACTACCTGCTTAGTATCTTGCGCGAAGCGCCGACCGAACTCGACTGATTCAATCGGCTCTTCGATATAGTCATCGACCTCGATATCGTCGATCTGCTCCTTCGCTTCGAACAGCAGGATTTCTTGGTCAGGCAGCTGCAGGCCGGCCTCGTCGGGCACCACGTGCCAGCGACGGAAAGTCTCGAACTCACCATCGTCACGGTCAATCGACACACGAATGTCAACCTCGCCTTCATAGCGCTTCTTGGTGGCCTGGGCCAATGCATGTTCCAGCGCGCCAAAGACGACTTCCTTGTCGACATTTTTCTCACGCGCCAGCGCATCGACCAGCAACAAAATTTCGCGACTCATTTACGACTCCTGAAATCCACATGTGGCACTAGGCGTGCCTTGTCCACGTCCGCCAGCGAAAACTCCAGCATCGCCAGCCCTTCATTTCCTTCAAATTCGAGTTTTAGCGTCTCGCCTTCAGGCGCGTGAAGCACGCCCTGAAAAGATTTGCGATTCGCGGCACCCGGCATCGGCATGCGCAGCTTCACGATCGCCTCCTGACCAGAGAAACGCACGTAATCAGCAAACTTCTTCAGGGGGCGATCCAACCCCGGCGATGACACTTCGAGCCGCTCATAATTCGCGTTCTCGACGGTCAGTACATGCAGCAACTGGTGCGTGACCTTTTCGCAGTCTTCGACAGTCACCGGACGATCTTCTTCCGGCAGCGTATCGATGTACACGCGCAGTAGCCCTCGCGCGGCCTGCTCGAAGTCAACTAACTCGTAGCCCATGCCGGTCACGGTTTTCTCAATCAGCGCGTACAACACCCGAGATCACTCCAGCCAAAAAAAAAATGGGCATCTGCCCATCTTCTTATACTCCCGTCCGCCTTGCGTCATCCGCGTCGGCCGAACCTGGCCGGAAAACGTGCCCCGGCTTTCTTAAGTGCCTGATTATATTCGATCTGGCCTTGCGCCGCAACGCACAAGGCCGTTATCAAAAAGGGAATTTAGCCCCGGCGACGGCGTTGACCATTGCCGTTACCAAACCGATCAGCGCTCCACAGGCCCCCGCCATTCGCGTTGCCTCGCCGCTGGCCTTGTCCACGCTGACCCTGACCCTGGCCATGACCTTGACCGCGCTGGCCCGTGGTCGGAAAACCGAGCGCCGTTTGCAGCGGATCAGGCTGCCGCGATTTCTGTGGGCGTTTGCCAGCCTGCCCGGGATTGCCGTGATGCCCCTGGTTACCATTGCGCGCGCCATGGCCTTTACCTTGGCGTGGACCACCCTGCTTACCTTTGTCGCCCAGACCGCTCGCGGCCAACAAACTGCGTACCGCATGCTCGTCCAGCTCCTCCCAACGGCCGCGCTTGAGATTGCTCGGCAGCGTCAGCGCGCCATAGCGAGTTCTGATCAGTCGCGACACGGTCAGACCGACCGCTTCGAACATGCGCCGGACCTCGCGATTGCGCCCCTCGGAAATAATCACGCGATACCACTTGTTGACGCCCTCACCACCGCCGTCGGCAATCTTGTTGAAGTTCGCCGGTCCATCGTCGAGCTCAACGCCGGACAGCAGCTTCTGGCGCATGCCCTCTTCGAGCTCGCCGAGCGTACGCACGGCGTATTCGCGCTCGATGCCATAACGCGGATGCATCAGCTTGTTCGCAAGGTCGCCTGAAGTAGTAAAGACCAGCAGACCTTCGGTATTGAAGTCGAGACGGCCAACGGCCAGCCACTTCGCAGTCTTGATGGGCGGCAGGCGATCGAACACCGTCGCACGACCCTCGGGATCGCTGCTGCTAACAATTTCGCCAGCCTGCTTGTGATAAATCAGCACGCGCGGTGGCTTGCTACTCACCTTGCGCTGGATCGGCTTGCCATTGATACGCACCAGATCAGTCGGCAGGATGCGCTGCCCGATATGCGCCGGCTCGCCGTTAACAGACACTCGTCCGGCGATGATCAACTCTTCCATGTCGCGGCGCGAACCCAGACCGGCTTCCGCCAGTACTTTATGGAGCTTGGGCGCGTCATCCTCAGCGGTGAGATCGCGACGTACTGGCTTACCCTGACGCGGATGATGCTGATGGCTTTGGTCCTCTGCGGCCAGCTGGTCGAAGGTTTCGGAGGTGACAAAGCTGAATGCCGCGTCGGCATCCGCTCCCGGATTTCTACGGCCCGTGGGCTTTGCCTGTTGACGCCCCCCGTTGCGATCATTGCGCTGATTGCGCGCATTACGGTCACGTTGGCCATTCGACTGAGCGCGTCGTTGCGTATCGGGTGCCTCACCAGTCTCTTCGCGCTTCGACTGACCGTCGGCACTACGTTCGGGAGTGCGGGAGCGACGCAGTGAGCGTGGGCCGCGAACACCACGGCGCTGACCCTTTTTTTCAGAGCTGCCATCGCCGGCGGGTACCCGTGCGGTGGTGTCCGCTGCACTGGTATCGGACTCACCAGCCTCGGCGTCGCGCGCCGGCCCGTCAGTGGGATTGTGATCTGTCATCGTTGCCTTCTGGCTGTAAATCTCAGTGTGTAGCGGGATCGGATTCGTCACCGTGCTGCGATTCCTCGCTATGGCCTGGCTCGGCTTCTTCGCCATCGACATGTTCCGGGGCATCGCCTTGTGCTACCGAAACGGCATGCGTGTCGTCGCTGACTTCAGTATCTGAAAAATCAATTGATGCCTGATCCAAGCTGGCCTGCAGGTTTTGCTCCATTTCCTGCATCGCGTTCTCCGGACCGCCTGGAAGATTCTCCTGACCGACGAGTTGCAGCGGAGGTAGTTCGTCGAGCGAAGAGAGTCCGAGGTCGTCAAGAAACTGTTTTGTCGTCGCCAGCAGCGCTGGCCTGCCAGGCACGTCGCGATGACCGATGACATCAACCCAGCCACGATCTTCCAGCATCTTGATGGTCTGCGAGTTGACCGCAACACCACGGATGTCTTCGATGTCGCCGCGCGTGACGGGCTGGCGATAAGCAATGATGGCCAGAGTCTCGAGCGTGGCACGCGTGTACTTCGGTGGCTTCTCCGGATTGAGTCGGTCGAGGAAGATCTTCATCTCGGAACGGCTCTGGAAGCGCCAGCCAGTCGACAATTGCACTAACTCGATGCCGTGATCTATCCAGTCCTGCTGCAACTCGGCAAGCATTTCCTTGATCGCGTCACCTTCGACCGCAGGCTCGTCGCCCTCGGCAGCGGTGAATAGTTTTTTCAGGTCATTGACCGTCAATGCCTCGTGGGCGCACAAGAGCGCCGTTTCGAGGACTTTTTTCGCCTCATCTGTATTCATCTACGATTCGTGTGATGCTGGTTGGTTGCGGTGAGCAGCTACATATCAATGCCTGCATCAGCGATGCCGCAGGCAAAACAAACAAGTTATGAGGTGATGCTGGCGAGCCAGTGGCCGGCTTATAGTTTTTTTTAGGGCCGCGGGCGTGCGATGCGCCGGTAAGACTGGCGGTTCATGAGCTGGCAGCGAATCGGTGCGCTGCGGCAAAACCGCCTTTGGCGCGGATTATAGGGTAGTTCTGACAGATTGTCATTGCCCGAGAGTACAGGCCCCACTAACGAAAAAGGCCCGCCTCTTACGAGACAGACCCTTTTAATCTGGTTGCGGGGACAGGATTTGAACCTGTGACCTTCGGGTTATGAGCCCGACGA
>CAZXRS010000099.1:0-7563 GCA_964642635.1 uncultured Bifidobacterium sp.
AATGGATGAAGCAGCGCCTGGAGCGCAGCGGTCAGCGTCCGATTTCGGCACTGGTCGATATCTCGAACTATGTGATGCTTGAGCTCGGCCGTCCGACGCACGTGTTCGATCTGGACAAAATACAAGGCAGCCTCGACGTTCGCTGGGGACGCAAAGGCGAACAGCTAAAGCTGTTGAACGGCAATACCGTCGAGCTGGATGACTGGGTCGGTGTGATTGCCGATGGCAAGGATGTTGAAGCCATGGCCGGCATCATGGGTGGTGATGCGACTGCGGTATCACTGGATACGACCAACATCTACCTCGAGGCAGCGTTCTGGTGGCCGAATGCTATTCAGGGCAGGGCGCGTCGCTACAACTTCTCTACCGATGCCGCCCATCGTTTCGAGCGTGGCGTCGATTTTGCGACGACAGTAGAACACATCGAACGCATCACAGCACTGATCGTCGAGATCTGCGGTGTATCCGGCCAGACCAAGGTTGGACCCGTCGATGATCAGATCACTGCGCTGCCCAAGCGCGAGCCAGTCAAGCTGCGCGTATCGCGTGCGGCCAAGATCATCGGCATTCCAGTCGTGGCGCAGCAGGTCGCCGATATCTTTATGCGCCTCGGTCTACCATTCACCCAGGACGGCGACATATTTGCAGTCACCGCGCCCAGCTACCGCTTCGATATCGACATCGAGGAAGACCTGATCGAAGAAATCGCACGCGTATATGGCTTCGAGAATATTCCTTCAAAGCCGCCAGTGGCGACGAACCAGATTCGACTCGCGCCTGAAGCTCAACGCTCGCTGTTTACCGTGCGCCGCCAGCTGGCCGACCTCGACTATCAGGAAGTCGTGAACTACAGCTTCATTGATGAGGCATCTGAATACGATTTCGGTGGTAAGGATCCTATCCGCTTGCTGAACCCGATTGCCAGCCAGCTGGGCGTTATGCGCTCGCAACTGCTGAGCGGCCTGGTGGCCAATGTGCGCTACAACTTGAACCGCAAAGCCTCGCGCGTGCGGGTATTCGAAATCGGTGCGGTGTTCACTAAAGATGCTGCGATAAGCGACGGCCCGCTGTCGGTAGCCGGTATCGCGCAGCCCAAGCGCGTGTCTGCGCTCGCCTATGGGCCCGTCGCAGAAGAGCAGTGGGGCCAGCCGGCACGGCAGGTGGATTATTTCGATGTGAAGGCTGATCTCGAAGCCTTGTTCGCACCCGAGGTCGTGCGTTTCGAGTCCGCGCAGCATCCGGCCTTACACCCGGGCCGCTCCGCCAGTGTGGCGCTTCAGGGTAAGAACATCGGTTTCATTGGTGAGTTGCACCCGAAGCTGCAGCAGTCGCTGGATCTGCCGTTCGCTCCAGTCATGTTCGAGGTGGATGCACAAGCGCTGCAACAGCGCGCGGTACCCACGTACAGCGAAATCTCGAAGTTCCCGGCCGTGATGCGCGACCTTGCGTTGCTGGTCGGACAATCTGTGAGCGTCCAGTCGCTGCTTGACACGATGATGGCGGAAGCGGATGCCAACCCCGCGTGTCGAATCATGCAACATATTGTTTTATTTGATGAATATCGTGGGAAAGGACTGTCCGAAGGGCAAAAAAGCCTTGCTTTCCGGATGACCATGCAAGATACTGAAAGCACCCTGCAAGACGAATCCGTTGATGCCGCCATCGCGGCGCTCGTCGAGGCTGTTCAACAAAAGCACGGCGCTACGCTAAGAAAATAAGCAGCCTGTTCGGTCCTCATCAAACATCATGAATCACAGCAACCCGGCAGAATTGGAATCCGTATTGGCCGCCGACCTTAGCCGTGCGGTTCAGGCGTCGCAGGCTCGTGTCGGCGCGGAAAAAGAATTACCTACCTTGACCAAGGCTGAACTGGCTGAACTGCTATTTGAGCAGGTAGGTCTGAACAAGCGCGAGGCCAAGGACATGGTCGACACCTTCTTTGGTGAAATCCGTGATGCGCTCGAGCGCGGTGAGTCAGTCAAGCTCTCTGGTTTTGGCAACTTTCAGCTGCGCGACAAGCCGCAGCGCCCGGGGCGTAACCCAAAGACCGGCGAAGAGATTCCGATCAGTGCTCGCCGTGTGGTGACCTTCCATGCCAGTCAGAAGCTAAAAGCCCTGGTCGATGGCTCAAACCAGCGCACTCCGTCCCAAACTGTCTGATTTCCCTCTGAATGAACGACCGCGCAGCCAAGCCCGCGTTGGCGCCCTTGCCGCCAATTCCGCCGAAGCGTTATTTCACCATCGGTGAGGTCAGCGAGCTGTGCGGCGTGAAGCCTCACGTGCTGCGTTACTGGGAACAGGAATTTACGCAGCTGAAACCGGTCAAACGACGTGGCAACCGACGCTACTATCAGCACCATGAAGTCATGCTGATTCGCCGTATCCGGGAATTACTCTATGAGCAGGGCTTTACGATCAGCGGCGCCCGCAACAAGCTCGACAGCGCGGCTGTCGCTAACGCCGTTACCCCATCCGGACCCTTCCACCTGTCGGCCGTCCGCGCTGAACTGCAATCTATCCTCGGTCTGCTTCGGGCCTGATCTTCAAAGCGCCGCCGCCGGCGAGCAAAAAAAAGCCCGCTCAGGGAGCGGGCTGAATCTATATCTGAGGAGTAGACATAGAGGAGACGGTTTTAATTATGCTGCTATGCACTATATAAGACAAGCATTAAATTTCTATTATCGTCATAGGAATATTGTATAAGAGGGGTGTTAGGTCGACGGTTTTGCGAAAGAATTCAGTAATTTTGTTTTGATAATGGCAATTACGCAAAAATTTTCCAAGCTGCCTTTCCTTGTGGTAAGAAAATTTTGCGAATTTCCGAACAATTGCCCGTATAATTTCTTTTAGGAATCAAACCGGTTTGCCAGCGGCCTGCATCCTGCAACAGGATGGGATGATGGCAAGCCTCAAGTGTTTGATCTTTTTAAGTTATCTGAACCAGGGAGGCGGTGTTGGCGGATTCTAATCAAAGTGGATGTCTGACGGTGGGCGAAGGCGTCGTACTGAACGGCACATTTGTAGTTCCAGATATTGCCTCTGTCTCCGGCAGCATCGAAGGGGACATCACAGCGCGCGAGTTGATCGTGGCCAGCTCCGGTGTCATCAAGGGCAAAGTCACGGCGGACATCATCGACCTGCGTGGTGAGATCCATGACACGCTGACTGCGAAGAAGTCTCTGTTCATTCGCTCAACAGGCAAGGCGTTGGGCTCGGTTCAGTATGCAGAGATCGAGATTGAAAAGGGCGGCGACCTGCAGGGCTCCCTGCAAAAGATCGACGGTGACGGCCCGGCTTCGGGCTCCTATTGATTTCGGGACTTCGACACGTGTTCATCAACAAGAAACGAAACGACGAACGGGAAAAAATGGCGACTCCCAATGAAACCAGCCAGCCGCCGGTGATTCAGCCCGAACCGGTCGCGCCGGAGATTATGATGCCTGAAGCAGAGGCATATCCATCGGGCACCAACGGCGGCGCTAAGCCGGCGGTAAACAACCTGAAACCCTCGATTATCAGTGAGGGCTTCGAGTTTATCGGTGAGATTCGATCGAATGGTTACCTGACCATCGACGGCACGGTCCGAGGGACCTTGTCGTTGCACTCGATCCAGATCGGCGTCACCGGCGTACTGGACGGCAACGTCACTTGCGACACGATGAACGTGAAGGGGAATTTCTCCGGATCGCTCGATTGCCGCGACCTGACGATCGGTAGCCGTGCAGTGGTCGACGGCAAGGTCAGCTTCAAGAGCATTACCATCCAGCGTGGTGGTGTGGTCAAGGGCGAACTCAAGAAGAAGGCCTGAGTTTTCGTGCCGTAAGCAGCAAAAAAGCCTGATCGATGATCAGGCTTTTTTGCATGGGCGTGGCACTGGGCCACCGAATTACTTCTTCTCTTGCGCCATCTTGATGACGGTTTGCGCATCGGCCGTGCTCGACGCATTGTTCTGCGCCTGAATGACCAGACCCAGCAGCTTGGCGCCGTGTTCGACACCGATCGTGCCGTAGGTAATATCGCCACGCACTTCGGAGTCCTTATGGAATTCGGCGCGCTCGGTAGCGTAGATATTGCCCTCGACCTTGCCCGCAACCATCACACGATACGCCGTGATGTCGCCGGAGACTTCACCCGAGCGTCCGATGGCTACCGTGACCTTCTTGTCTTTGGCGGTCTCGATATTGCCAATCACCTTGCCGTCAATACGCACGCTGTCGAGCAGGACAAGACGGCCATAAATCTCGGTGGTACCACCGATCAGTGTGTCGAACTTTTCCTGCGTCGGTAGCAGTTTGTTCTGCTTCATTTTGCGGAACATCGGTCTCTCCATTGCCTAGATTTCTAGCCCACAATATACCGGACAGAGTGCCGGCATGGGATTGATTTTTAACGGTTTTCGGGCGAGTTACGCCTGAAATGCAGGGACAAAACCGAGGGGTAGAATGCAGGTTCTCGTGGAATCAATGACTTGCCGAAAGTTCCGAGAATGCGTCTTAAGAAACGCGCAGGAAAATATTTTTTTGCCTGCCTGAAGCCGGGCCGGGGGCTCAGCTGTGGTTAATGGGCAGGACTTGGGTCGGGTTGATGACCTGACCGTGGCGGAACACCTCATAGTGCAGGTGCGGGCCCGTGGAGCGGCCGGTGCTGCCAACGTCGGCGATATGCTGGCCACGCTTGACGCGCTGGCCTTCGGTGACACGGCGCTTGCTGATGTGCGCGTAGCGTGTCATGAAACCTTCTGCGTGAGTCACCTCGACGATATTGCCATACGAATCTTCCCAGCCTGAGCGCGTCACCACGCCGTCAGCAGCCGCGAGGATAGGCGTGCCACCACTGGCGGTGAAGTCCAGGCCTTCATGGCGCGCTAGCGTGCCTGTAAACGGGTCTATGCGCATACCGAAGCCGCTGGTAACACGGTAGTTGCCGTTGATGGGGATTGCCGTAGGGAGCGTCTGCAGCCAGACCAGTTGCCTGTCCCAGTCATTACGCATGCTGGTCACCGTCTTGCTGAACTGGCCGAACTCGCCGAGCGCATCGTCAAATGTATCCGGTAGCGGCTGGCTCGATCCAGAGGAGCGACGGGAGTCCAGTAGCAGAGGGCCGCCCTTGCCATCTTCGCGCGTCGTCGCCTTGTCACGTAGCGACGCAGGCGTTGCGATCTCCATGAAGCGATTCTTTAGCTGTTGCAGCTGGCGAATGTCCTGAGCCGTCGCATCCAGAATACCCTGCATCTTCAGCAGGCGCTCGCGATACATCGCTTCCATGCGCTGCTGCTCTGCCTGAGTGGTGACGCCGCCGAGGCTGCGCGCGAGTTCAGGCCTGACTTCGATCGCGATCTTGAAACCGACAAGATAGAGCAAGAAACCTGTGGTCACCAAAGAGAGCGCGAGCACGCACGCGCCGATAATTACCTTGCGAGCGGTAATTGAAATCGTGCGTACATTGCCGGTCGGTCCGGAAACCCACATCAACTGCATCTGCGCATCCTCTAGAGGATTGACGGAAGGGCCAGTGCCCAGGGCCCATGATTATATTGTTTTGTGGCAAGTTTTTGCGCAAAAAGATGCAAAATCTGACTATTCTGATAAGGAAATATGGCGGATTGTTGTCTAAATAAACATTGCCGTCATAATGCCTACGCGTTGCCCGGGCCGGCATGCCTAGTTTGAGGTGCCTTGCGCATTGATATGACCGAAGTTATGCCACAGACACGGTGCCACATGCAGACCGCATTGACTCCCAAACGACTCTTTAATCTTTGGCGGTAGGGTAAATGGACTCATCGATCGTGTCGTGAATTAGCGTCTGATCGATAAATCCGGTCATCGTAATTTCATTCTTTTGGTAGAGATCGACAAAACGATGATTCCACCTAATATCTTCAGAGGTGTACGTGTGGTTAGAGTGAATCGTTTGAGAAACGGTCTCATCCAAACCTTTGACAGTAGCGACTAATGCGAAATCTACTTCAGCCAGATTCTCTTGCGTAAACCTGGACAACGGACTTTTTTCATCAATCGGGTGTATTACGAGCCACGTTAGTGCGAGCAGAGGAGTGTGGCTGCGGACTAAATTAAGGTCGTATATTCGCCGCATGTTTTGACCTTCTTTCGTAGTCTCCAGTAACAAGAGACTTAATTCGACTTCGGCGCCAATGATGCGATTTTTTCTCTCATTGGCCATCCTAAACATGAGTACTGGACGACCTTCGAAGTTACTCACTACGACGGTATTGCTAAACACGACGCGTGACCTAGGCATTGAGATTCTGGCAAATGCGAGAGCTGCAAACATGCCGACACCTAGCATGCCAACCATGGCTTCGATCGTAACCAAAACGTGGCCATACAGCGTCTGGGGATACATGCTTCCATAGCCAATAGTGGCTAAGGTTTGAACGCTGAAAAAGAAATATTCCAGAAATCCAATGCCTTTAAGTCCGGCAATAGAATCGCTCTGAAGAAAAAAAACCCGAAAACCAGGTTAAGTGCCAAAAAAATTAATACAAAAGAAGACAAAAACCGAGGCCAGGTCGCTCTGACGACTAAGTGATAAAAATCCACAAACATATTCCCGAGCAGCGATGCTGACGATCGCCGAACGGGTGTATTCAAGAAAGTATTTTTATTCACAGTATGAAATCATTTCTGAAATATTCATTGGCATGGTCGATTTGAGCGACTTCATCTTGTTTGGGCTGAAGCTTTGGCGCAAATCAATTATCTAGGTATATTGCGATTTAGCCTAGATAGTCTGACTTTCCGATGTCTAAACCATTATGGCGAAGGATGTTGTATGCAGTTGTTACGTGGAAATAAAAGTTCGGGATAATCCACGTCATCAAATAATCATCTCCGATGAACTCGAATTTCCATTCGCCGATTGAAAACTTAATCTCCTTGGCGGCCGCTCCATCTAGTTGCTCGGGCTTGATGGTGTCCAAAAACTCGATCGTTTTAGCAATCCTCGCTTGTAACTCTGCGATGCTAGCTTCTTGATCAGCCATCTTGGGCGCTTCAATGCCCGCTAATCTTGCCATTCCATTTTTTGCTTGATCGCAGGCTATTTGCACCTGCTTCGTCAGGGCAAACATATCCAAGAACAATCTGGATCCTAACAATGCGTTCTCATTAATCTTTTTTTTATTGATATGTGATTCAGCCTTGCTGAGAAGAGTGGAAAGATTGGTTAGCATTTTCTTAAATGGCGGAATGGATGCTTTGTACATGGGTATGGTCATTTGAGTGGGTTCTTCTAAGGGTTAAGAAAATCAACAACCGGATTACAGATGTGGACAGAAATCACTAACGAGAGCTTTGTTTTTTGGTGGACCGGGCAAAAGCTAGCCAATGACACAAGGATTTTGAATACTTTACTCGAAGTGAATTTTTGCTCGAGCGCGTCGATTGAAAGTTCTCTAGAATTTTCAGCGGTTTGTTTGGCGCTTTGCGGTGGTCGAGCCTAGGAAAACAAAAAGGCCAATCCGAGGATTGGCCTAAGTGCTTGATTCTATTGGTCGGGGCGGCGGGATTCGAACTCGCGACCCCTTGCACCCCATGCAAG
>CAZXRS010000100.1:0-7494 GCA_964642635.1 uncultured Bifidobacterium sp.
TGCTGCGCGCCTTGCCAGTCAATTTCCAGCAGCACGTCCTTGCCGGCGCGAGTATGTTCTTCAATGAGCAGGCGCGAGGTGCCGTAGTAATTGCCGTGTACCTTCGCCGATTCAAGAAACTCGCCTTTCGCTTCGCGTTCCAGAAAGTCTGATTCGCTGGCGAAAAAATATTCGCGGCCATGCTGCTCGCCGGGGCGGGGCGCGCGGGTCGTGGTCGAAATCGACAGCACGAGGTCGTGCTCTTGCGCCAGCAGCGCATTGACCAGCGAAGACTTGCCGGCACCGGATGGTGCGGCGACGATAAAGAGACTGCCGGGATTCGCGGTAGGCGTGGTCATCGGCATCACTCCAGATTCTGTACCTGTTCGCGCATCTGCTCGATCAGCAGCTTCATCTGCATGGAGGCATCGGCCAATTCCTTCATCGCTGCCTTCGAGCCCAGCGTGTTCGCCTCGCGATTAAGTTCCTGCATCATGAAGTCGAGTCGCTTGCCGACTTGCCCGCCTTTTTTCAGAATTTCACGTGTCTCCGACAGATGGCCGGAGAGGCGCGTGAGTTCCTCGGCCACATCCACACGAATACCGTACAACGTCACTTCCTGTTGAATACGAGCGTGCACCTCGTCTGAGGACAGCGCAGGCTTGCCGTCGACCATGGCAATGCCCAGTGCTTCCTGCATGCGTTCAACCGCCTTTTGCCGAAAATGCTCCACCGCTTTGGGCACCAGCGGCGTGATGCGTTCAACGATCGCTTCGATATCCGTGATCCGAGAAAGTAGCATTGCCACCAGTGAGGCACCTTCACGCTGGCGCGACTCGACGAACGCATCTAATGTGGCTTTCAGCGTGTTCTGCACATCCGCCTGAAGACGCTCTTGACTCAGTTCGCCTTCCGCAAGAACGCCCGGCCAGCGCAAGAGCTCGTTAACGCTCATCGGCCGCGCGTTCGAAAAGCGCTTTAGCACCGAGCTTTCTGCCGCATGCAGTGCAGCCAGTAAATCATCATTGGTGGCGAGGCTGCTCGCCGTTTTTTCTTTGCGGCCGAACGACAACCGACACTCGACCTTGCCACGTGCCACGCGTGCCATGATGGCTTCGCGCAGCAGGGGCTCCAGTGCGCGTAGCTCATCATTGACGCGGAATTGAAGATCGAGGAAGCGCGAGTTCACACTCTTGAGCTCCAAGGTGATCGTGCCCGCATCGCTTTCGCGGCTGCTCACCGCGTAACCCGTCATACTGCTGATGTTCAAATGAAACCCCTGTGCTTTACAAAAAGCTAATTAATCCACACAATCCCGCCCTTACTTGATTGCACGTCGTGTGCGCATAACACTCACCAGATGGTCGCCCAACACAACGCCGCGCTGCCCGAGGGACTGGAACTCGGCGGATACCGAATTGTAAAGAAGATTGCCGTGGGCGGCTTCAGCATTGTGTATCTGGCGACCAGTCCGGAAGGACACGAAGTCGCGGTCAAGGAATATCTGCCCGCAGCGCTCGCCAGGCGCGAGGCCGGCCAGCTGGCACCAACAGTGAGTGCCGAACACACGGAACTTTACCGGCTGGGCATGAAGTTTTTCTTCGACGAAGGTCGTGCCTTGGCTGCCATCAAGCACACGAACGTTGTACGCGTGCTCAACTTCTTCCGTGCGCATGACACCGTTTATATGGTGATGGCCTATGAGCGCGGTCGGTCTTTACAGGAGCATATTGCGCGTCGCAGGCAGAAGGGCGTCAAACCGCTGATCTCCGAACGTTCGATACGCCTCGCCTTTGCGCAGGTGATGGATGCACTGCGTGAGGTTCATACGCACAAGCTGCTGCATCTTGATCTCAAACCGGCCAACATCTATCTGCGTAATGACGGCACGCCTATCCTGCTCGATTTTGGCGCCGCGCGGCAGACGCTGCACGCGGATTTGTCACGGCTGCATCCCATGTACACGCCGGGTTTTGCCGCGCCAGAGTTGTACACCAAGCGCGAGCTGGGTCCGTGGACGGATGTCTACAGCATCGGTGCGTCGATCTTCTGCTGCATGGTAGGCGTGCCGCCGCAGTCGTCGATCGAGCGTAAGCGTGACGATCGCATGGAAATCTACTTTCGCGAACTCGAAAGCTTGTACTCGAAAGAGCTGATTCAGCTGGTACGCTGGAGTCTGATGCTTGATCCTTTACAGCGCCCCCAGAGCGTCTACGCATTACAAAAGTTGATCCGGTCGACGGACATGGAGTTGGAGTCCGACAATCCCGCCAGCCTGCTTTCCCGCCTGCGCCGCGCGATTCGTTAGGCATGCGATTTTCTATCTACCAAGATAGCCATATTGGTGGCCGACCCAGCAATCAGGATCGCATGGGGTACTGCTTCACCCGCGATGCCTTATTGTTGTTGCTGGCCGATGGTATGGGCGGGCATCTGAACGGCGAAATCGCTGCATCGCTGAGTTTGCAGACCATGGGTGCACTGTTCCGCGAGCGCGCGACCCCGTCAGTGGCTGACCCAACGGCATTACTCGATGAGCTTATCTTCGCTGCGCATCAGGCACTGCTACGCTACCGGGCAGCCCACCGTTTACCTGACACGCCGCGCACCACCATCGTTGCCTGTCTGGTGCAGGGAGGGCAGGCCTGGTGGGCGCATTGCGGAGATTCACGACTGTACTGGTTGCGTAGCGGCCGCATACTGGCCCGCACTGTTGATCATTCCCACCTCGAGCGGCTGGTGGCGCTGGGCAAGGTATCACCCTACGAACGTGCGAATCATCCTGAGCGCAACAAGCTCTACAACTGCGTCGGTGCGCCGACCTTGCCGCAAGTCGACAAATCCCGCCCGGCGCCGTTGCAGTCCGGCGACCAGCTACTGCTGTGCTCTGACGGCCTCTGGTCTTCAGTGCGCGAGCATGAAATGGCTTACCGCTTGTCCGCATCACCACTGGACCAGTCCATTCCGGCGCTGGTTCGGCAAGCAGCGCAGGCGGGCGGCAAAAACGGCGATAATGTCACCGCGCTCGCGATGACCTGGCTGGATGATCTTCAGGATCCGGGCGAAAGTTCACTGATGACTGACGGCTTACCACAAGACCGTGTCATCACGAGCATCCATTCGACTACCTGAACCCGAGGAACCCGTGCCCGAGACATCAACCCAGCGCCCCAGCGGGCGTGCCGCCCATGCCTTGCGCGACGTGCGCCTAACCCGTCACTACACCCGTCATGCCGAAGGCTCGGTGCTGGTTGAATTCGGCGATACGCGCGTGCTGTGCACCGCCAGCATCGACGAAAAAGTACCGCCATTTTTGCGCGGGCAGGGCAAGGGCTGGTTGACAGCTGAATACGGGATGCTGCCGCGCTCCACGCATACGCGTATGGACCGCGAGGCGGCGAAGGGCAAGCAGTCCGGCCGTACTCAGGAAATCCAGCGCCTGATCGGTCGTTCATTGCGCGCAGCGTTTGACCTTGAGGCATTTGGCGAACGCACGCTGCAGCTCGACTGCGACGTGCTACAGGCCGATGGCGGTACACGCACCGCTGCCATTACTGGCGCGATGGTCGCGGCGCATGATGCATTCTCCACCCTGGTCACCAAGGGCCTGATCACAGCGATACCGCTGAAGCACTTTGTTGCGGCGATATCAGTCGGCGTCTACAAAGGCACGCCGGTGCTTGACCTCGACTATCCGGAAGATTCCGACTGCGACACCGACATGAATGTGGTGATGAACGACGCCGGGCACTTCATCGAACTGCAGGGCACCGCCGAGGGCGCAGCCTTTGACCGCGGCACGATGAATCAGCTGGTGGATCTGGCCGACACAGGCATACGCGCACTGATCGCCAAACAAAAGGCAGCACTAGGTCTCGCATGAGTCAGACGCTGGTGCTTGCGTCGAATAATCGCGGCAAGCTCGCCGAGTTCTCGCGCCTATTGTCGCCACTGGGCTTTGACCTGAAAACACAGGGCGAACTCGACATTCCCGAAGCCGAAGAGCCTTACGCAACGTTTATTGAGAACGCGCTCGCAAAAGCGCGTCATGCGTCGCGTCTGTCTGGATTGCCGGCGCTCGCTGACGACTCTGGTATCTGCGTGCCCATACTCGGTGGTGCGCCCGGCGTGTATTCAGCGCGCTATGCAGGTGAGCCGAAGTCCGATACCGCCAACAACGAGAAGCTGGTACGTGATCTCGCTGCGCAGACGGACAAATCTGCGTACTACTACTGCGTGCTGGTGTTCGTGCGCCATGCCGATGACCCGCAGCCTGTGATCGCGGATGGGCAATGGTACGGCGAGGTCATCGCCACGCCGCGTGGGAAGGGCGGTTTTGGTTATGACTCGCACTTTTTGTTGCCGGAACTCGGCAAAACGGCAGCAGAGTTATCTGCCGATGAAAAAAATCTTCTTTCCCACCGGGGTCAGGCGCTGCGCGTGCTGATCGAGAAGCTGAGATGATCGAGATCAGGCCCGAGGTGCTGCAGAGCGCGCCCCGGCGCGTGATCGACAGCTATCTACAACCCGGCATACTGAACCTGCCCGCATTGCCGCCGCTGTCCCTCTATGTCCATGTGCCATGGTGCGTGCGTAAATGCCCGTACTGCGACTTCAACTCGCATGAGGCCAGTGGCGATCTGCCTGAGCAGGCGTACCTCGATGCGCTGCGCGCTGATCTCGAACAGTCGCTGCCACTCATCTGGGGGCGTAAGATTGTCAGCGTTTTCATTGGCGGTGGCACGCCGAGTCTGATGAGTGCACAAGGCATGGATCGTCTGATGTCAGATGTTCGCAGCCTGCTACCGCTAGAGGCGGGCGCCGAGATCACGATGGAAGCCAACCCGGGCACCTTCGAAGCAGAGAAATTCAAGAGCTACGCCGCCAGCGGTATCAACCGGCTGTCGATCGGCATTCAGAGTTTCAACCCGACCCATCTACAAGCCCTGGGGCGTATTCATGACGGCGATGAAGCACGCCGTGCCGTTGAGATCGCACAGAACAGCTTCATTAACTTCAACCTTGACCTGATGTACGCATTGCCACACCAGTCACTCGCTGAGGCACAACAAGATCTCGATATTGCGCTGTCGTTCTCACCGCCGCACCTGTCGCTGTATCACCTGACACTCGAACCCAACACCGTGTTCGCGAAATTCCCGCCGGTGGTACCTGATGATGACGCGAGTGATGAGATGCAGCAGATGATCGTAGAACGCATGCAGGCAGCGGGCTATGAACATTATGAAGTGTCCGCCTTCGCGCAGCCGGGCCGTCGCGCCCGGCATAACCTGAACTACTGGGAATTTGGTGACTATCTGGGCATAGGTGCCGGTGCGCACTCCAAGCTGTCCTTTCCGCATCGCGTGATGCGTCAGGCACGCTACAAGCAGCCGTCAACCTATATGCAGCATTCCATGGCCGGAAATGCGATCGCTGAAGAGCACGAAATAGGGCGCGAGGCGATGGGTTTTGAATTCATGCTCAATGCGCTGCGTCTGAATGGCGGTTTCGAGTCGCGACTATTCGTCGAGCGCACCGGCCTACCGCCGCAGGTCATCGAGCCCGGTCTGAAACTGGCCGAGGCCAAAGGTCTGATTGAGGCCGACCATCAACGCATACAACCCACTGAACTCGGGCGGCGCTTTCTCAACGATCTGCAGCAGATTTTCCTGGCGGACTAACCACATCGGCCGAATCCGGCCTGCCCACTAAAGCCCCACGTTACGCAGCTTACTGGCCAATGCGGGTCTGATTGACCCGTTTTGCACTCATATGGTGCGAAAAGCCCTGTTTACGCTAAAAAAGCGGCTAAAGTTTGCCGCCCCCTAGTCGATGTCTCTCCGGTAAAAGCAATTACTCAGAGGAGACGTAATGACTTCAATCAGCCGTGTCGGCTTGCTGGGCAGCCTCAGCGTGCAGCCAGCAAACAGTAAACCCCTGTCCGTTGCGCCAGTGGCCGCCAAGCTCAAGCCGGCCGTTTCTGCGGCAGCGGCCACGGCGGCGGCCTCATCGTTAGCACCCACCCCGACAGTCGTTACCCAGACCTTCACCCCATCGGCAAAGGCGCTAGCCAGTCCGGGATCGCTAAGCTCTGCCACGATTCCTACGAGCACAGGCAATGCCAACACCGATGCGCTGCTTAATGGAGGCACCAACTTCTGGTGGGGGAATAAGACCAAGGATGGCGGGAAAACGTTCACGCTGTCGTACAGCATGCTCGGGGCCAAGCTGGACAGTACGGCCTCAGCGAAAGATGCCCAGGGCTACAAGCCGATGACTGCAACGCAGAAGAGTGCGGTGACCAAGGCACTGAGCTACATTGCTTCGGTGATCAATGTGAAATTCGTATCGGGGAAATCCGGTACCGCAGACCTGAATTTCGGAACCAATAATCAGGAAGGCGTGAGCGCCGGCTATGCCAACTATCCCAACGCTTCTGGTGGGCATAACTCTTACATCATGCTGGCCAATGATCAGGCGACGAATACTTCGCCGGCGCCCGGTAACTATGGTTGGCAGACCATTGTGCATGAGATCGGGCATGCGCTCGGTCTGAAACACCCCGGTGATTACAATGCCGGCGGCGGAGGCGGCACACCGCCTTACTTATCCGCAGGAACCGACAATCAACGCAACACCATCATGTCGTATAACTCGCCGTCGGATACCTCGGTCTATAACTACAAGCTCACCAAAAGTGCTGGGGGTATCAGCATTGGCGGTACCGTTTCCAAAGCGGGTGTCTATGGATTCATGCAGTACGACCTGGAAGCTTTGCAATATCTGTACGGTGCAAATACCAAGGTCAACGGTAATGGCCAAGTCACGTCCTTTTCCAATACTTGGAAGGGGCTGCAGACGCTGTGGTCGCCCGTCGCCAACTCGAAGATCGATGCCTCCAAAGTCACCAATAACAACATCATCGACATACGCGGCGGCGCCTTCAGTTCGATCAACATACAGCCAACCGCACCTGCTGATCTCGCGGCAGTCGATCAACAATACGGATCGAATTTCAGCGGCATTTATAGCTCAAACAATACTTATTACGGCTATAACAATGTGGGCGTTGCCAAAGGCAGCCAGATCAGTACGGTAACGGGTGGTACGGCGACGGATGTGATTTACGCGAATTCACTCCGTAGTCTGACGATTGATGGCGGCAAGGGCACTGATACCGTTTTTCTGGGTGGCGCATCGGGGGATTGGAAAGCTACCGGCAAAGCAGGGAATCAGATCTATACCAACAGCGTGACAAAACAAAAGGTCACTCTCAAAAATGTCGAAGCCGTGAAGTTCTATGACATGGCGTCAGCAGACCTTTCACATTCAAGCGTCGACCTCAGCGCCTGACTGGGGTGTGGGGCGGTGAGGGGGGCTGGGTGAGGCATGATGACCCCGGTCCCCGCGCGAAACTCTGTGCAGATGAGTGTCTCAGATCCCACTTGCTTTAAAAATTGAAAATTCCGCGCTTCTCGAAGGTATAATTTCGGGATTGTTCTTGAGGAAGCG
>CAZXRS010000101.1:0-7470 GCA_964642635.1 uncultured Bifidobacterium sp.
GCAATGACGCCCAGCTGCGCGACAAAGCCAAAAGGCCTCTGCAGGATCAGCAGTGCCAGCGCGGCACCGGCCACGCCAAGCGGGCCCGTCAGAAACACCAGCAACGAGCGCGAGAAGCTGTGGAGCTGCAGCATCAGCAATGTAAACACAATGAAGATCACCAGCGGGACGTTGGCCGCGATCGCATCCTGCGCCTTGCCGCTGTCGGCAATCGCGCCGGCGAGCTTGACATGGAATCCGGCTGGCAAGGCCGCACGAATACCTTCCAGCTGCGGATCGATCTGCGCCGATACCGTTGGCCCCTGAATGCCATCCACCACATCCGACTGCACGGTGATGGCCCAGTCGCGTCCCTCGCGCCACACCACGCCTGGCTCCCAGACAAAATGCGGCGTAGCGAGTTGCGACAACGGTACTGCGTGACCACCGCCGGCCGGAATACTCGCGCTGTTTAGCGCAGAAATCGTCGATCGTTCCTCCACTGGCTGGCGGATAACAATGTCGATCAATTTATCGTTTTGCCGGAACTGGCCGATGGCGGTGCCGGACAAAATGGTATTGGCTGCCTGCATCACTGACTGGGAGGTGATACCCAAGGCGCGCAGTTTGTTCTGGTCGAGATCAATACGCAGCACCTTCACCGACTCATTCCAGTTATCGTTCACGCCGATGGCGTTCGGATTTTTGCGCATCACGGCTTTGACCTGATCGGCCAGCGCGCGAACCTTGTCGATATCCGGACCCGTCACCTTGAACTGCACCGGGTAAGGCACGGGCGGGCCGTTCGGCAGCAGCTTCACGCGGCCTCGCACCTCCGGAAAATCGGTCTTGAAGACTTCAATAATTTTCAGCCGAATCGCATCGCGCGCCTTTGCATCGGTCGGCAATACAACAATCTGCGCGACGTTCGACTGGGGGAAGATCTGATCGAGCGGCAGGTAGAAACGCGGACTACCCGTACCCACATAGCTGGTCACGCTTTCAAGACCCGGTTGTTTGCGGATAAATGCTTCAAACTTTTTCGCCTGAGCCTCGGTCGCCGCGTAGGACGAACCTTCCGGTAGCCATAACTCGACCATCAGTTCTGGACGGCTCGAATCCGGAAAGAACTGCTGTTCGATGAATTTGAATCCGAACACGCCGAGGAAGAAACCTGCCAGCGTCAATGCGATCGTGGCCTTGCGCCACTCGACGCACCAGTTCACGACTCGCTTGAGCTTCGAATAAAAAGGCGTATCGAATAACTCATGATGACCATCCGCACTGGCCGCCGGCTTCACCCTCAACAATACATAGCCGATGTAGGGCGTGAATAAAACAGCCACGAACCACGAAATCAGCAGCGCGATCACGTTCACCGAAAACATCGAGAAGGTGTATTCCCCTGCAACCGATTTTGCAAAGCCGATAGGAAGAAAGCCTGCGGCGGTGATCAGCGTACCCGTCAGCATCGGCATCGCCGTCGACGTGTATGCGTAGGTCGCCGCATCAAAACGAGACAAACCCTCTTCCATCTTACGCACCATCATCTCGACGGCGATGATCGCGTCATCTACCAGCAAGCCAAGCGCGATGATTAATGCGCCGAGCGAGATCTTGTGAAGGTCGATACCGAAGATACGCATGGCGAGGAATGTCGCCGCCAAGACCAGCGGTATGGTGAGCGCCACAACCAGACCCGGGCGCACATCGATGCGGAAAGGGTTGGTGTGCAGGCCTAGCGAGAGCAGACTCACCGCGAGCACGATGAACACCGCCTCGGCCAGCACCTTCAGAAATTCATTGACGGACTGACTGACTGCGCGCGGCTGGTCAGCCACGCGCTCGAGCGTGATGCCAACCGGTAGTTTGGCCTGAATCTGTTGAGCCTTCTCGTCCAGCGAGCGACCAAGCTTGATGATGTCGCCCCCCTTCTCCATCGAGACGCCCAGACCGACGACTTCCTTGCCGTTGAAGCGCATCTTGTCGCGCGGCGGGTCGATGTATGCGCGAGTCACCTTCGCAAAATCACCCAGCCGGAAGGTGTTGCCGTTGGCGCGCAGCGGCATATTCTCGATCTCTTTGACCGAGCGGGTCTGACCCGACACGCGCACCTGCAAGTTATCCGTCGGCGTCACCAACACGCCGCTGCCCTGGACTGCATTCTGCGCGTTGATTTGCTGAACGATGACATCAAAAGGTATGCCCAGCTGTGCGAACTTCCTGCTCGAAAATTCGATGAAAATCTTTTCGTCTTGAACGCCGTACAGCTCTACCTTGGACACCGAGGGCACGCCCAGCAGCTGCTGGCGCACAAAATCTGCGTAGTCCTTGACCTCGGCCATCGTAAATCCATCGCCCGATAGCGCGAAGATGGATCCGAAAGTGTCACCAAACTCGTCATTAAAGAAAGGACCCTGCACGCCGCCCGGCAAGGTATAGCGCATATCGCCGATTTTTTTGCGCACCTGATACCACGTGCCCTGCACCTCTTTCGGCGGCGTTGATTCGCGCAGTTCAAGAATGATTAGCGTCTCGCCGGGCTTGGAGTAGCTGCGGATCTTGTCGACGAAGGGCGTCTCCTGCAGTGTTTTCTCCAGCTTGTCCGTGACCTGTTCGGCCACCTGCACCGAGCTCGCGCCGGGCCAATAGGCCCGTACGACCATTGCGCGGAATGTGAAAGGCGGATCTTCATCCTGACCGAGCTTTTCATAGCTCATGATGCCGCCCAATAGCAGCACCACCATCAGGTAGCGTATAAAAGGTATGTGCTCGAGCGCCCAGCGCGAGAGATTCAGGCGTCCCTTCATTTCGCTGCCCCGGCGCTTTGACCTTCCTTGCCGAGGATGCTTACCTTCTGACCGTCACGCAGCAGATTCACACCTGCGGTCACGATCTCTTGCCCGGGATTTAACCCGGAAGCGATCATGATCTCGTTGCCGACCGGGCCACCAACCTGAACCGGCTGCAGCTTGACCCTGCCGTTTTCGACCAGCCAGACCGAGGTCTTGTCATGATCATTCACCAGCGCAGTCAGCGGCAGCCTCAGGCCTGCCGGCATGGGCGCGGTAATGCCTACAGTCGCTGTCATGCCCAGACGAATGTCGGATCCCGCCTTAGGCAATGCGATCTTTGCAGTGAAGGTACGCGTTGCTGGATCAGCGGCTGGCGAGACCTCGCGTACGTGCCCTTCCATGACCGAGTTCTGATTCGCCCAGATTTGCACCGTAACGGCCGTCGCATGACGCATCGCATTCACACGATCTTCCGGAATACTAACTCTTACCTCGACATCGCCGCTGCGCGCTACTCGCACCACCGGCGTTCCAGCAGCAACCACCTGACCGACCTCGGCATCAATACCCGTGACGACGCCGTCCGCATCAGCGACCAGCGTCGCATAGCTGCTTTGATTCGATTGCACCTTCAGCCCGGCCATGGCCTGTTCATGCGCCGACAGTGCCGATTTATAGGCCGCATCTTTCGCATCAAGCACCGCCTGGCTCACGAAATTTTTGCTGCGTAGCTCTCGATAGCGTTCAAGCTCGGCCTTGGCCAGCACCAGATTGCTATCGGCCGCAGCGGCGGCGGCTTTCGCCTGTGCTTGGGATAACTGCAGGTCGGATGCGTCCAGCTGCATCAGCACCTGCCCGTGCTTGACCACTGAGCCGACGTCAACCTTGCGAGCCACGATCTTGCCCCCCACACGGAAACCAATACGCGACTCATAGCGGGGCACCACTTCACCCGACAGTTCAGTGACGACCTGCGCGCCTAGAGGCGCCAGCGTTAGGGTTCGCACCGGACGAATATCTTCCGTTTTCTCGATCTTTTTCGAACAGCCGCTGATGACGATGGCAAAGACCAGCATGGAAAAAACAGCCAAAGCCATGCGGCGGGGTGGATGGAACGAGATGGACACAGTGGATTCCTTTACTATTTGGCCAGACACGGGGCCGCTTACTGACCCGCGAGTTAGCAATTATATCCAAGCTGTACTTGATCGTTCGCATCGAATTTGTCGCATTGATGTCAAATCAGCACTACGAAAACTTCCCGGTAGCTTCACCACTGCTGCCCGCGGGCTTGCGCGCGCCGGTGCGGGCGATCTACGCCTTCGCACGAAGCGCCGATGATCTGGCCGACGAAGGCGATGCCTCGCCGGCTGAGCGCATTCAAGCGCTCAACGAGTATGAGGAAGAAATCGAGCGAATCGACCAGGGCCAGAGGCCAAAGACGGAGATGTTTCGGCACCTCGCAACCGCCGTCGCGACGCATCAGCTGTCCACCAAGCCGCTACGCGACCTGTTGTCCGCCTTTCGGCAAGACGTCAGCCAGTCCCGATATGCCAGCTACGAAGAACTGCTCAATTACTGTGCGCGTTCAGCCGATCCCGTTGGCCGCATCATGCTTGCACTGTTTCGTATGGATCATCCTCAGCACCTCGAGCGTAGCGATGCCATCTGTAGCGCGCTTCAGATCATCAATTTTTTGCAGGATGTCGCGATCGATTGGCAAAAAGGTCGTGTCTATCTGCCGCAGGAAGATCTGCAGAACTTCGGCGTCACTGAGCGACAGATTCAGGACGGCATGGTCGATCACGCTTGGTGCGAACTGATGGCCTTCGAGGTAGCTCGTGCGCGAGCACTCATGCTCAATGGTGCGCCGCTGGCGCCAGCCATACCCGGACGGTTTGGCTGGGAGCTGAGACTGATCGTGCTCGGTGGTTTGCGCATTCTGGAAAAGATAGAAGCGGTCGGTTATGACGTATTCCGTCAACGGCCAACGCTGGGCAAGCAAGACTGGCTGCTGCTGGGCTGGCGTTCGTTACGCTTTGTCGTTTAGCATTCGCTACGCTCCACCCGCTTAAAGCTAAAAATAAGATCGATCATGACCCCAGAACACTACTGCCAGCAGAAAGCGGCGCAAAGTGGATCCAGTTTCTATTACAGCTTCCTTTTCCTGCCACCGGAGCGCCGGCTAGCCATTACCGCGCTGTATGCGTTCTGTCGTGAAGTCGATGATGTGGTTGACGAAACCAGTGATCCGCAGATCGCGCACACTACGCTGGATTGGTGGCGTAAAGAAGTGGCGCGCATGCTTGCTGGCGAGCCTACGCACCCAGTGACAAAGGCCCTGCGTCCACATATGGCTGTCTTTGGGCTGAGCGGAGAGCACCTGCTGGCAGTGATCGATGGCATGGAGATGGATCTCACTCAAACCCGCTACCTCGACTTCAAGGCGCTGGAAGGCTACTGCTGGCATGTGGCCAGCGTGGTGGGGCTGATGTCGGCTCGCATCTTCGGCGTCACCGACGAACGTACGTTGCAGTATGCGGAGAAGCTCGGCCTTGCATTTCAGCTGACCAACATCATTCGTGATGTCGGTGAAGATGCACGTCGCGGCCGCATCTATCTGCCGATCTCGGATTTGCAGCAGTTCGGTGTCACGGCCGCTGACCTGCTCAATGCCAAGCACAGCGAGTCGTTCGAGCAGCTGATGCGATTCCAAACCGAGCGCGCTCAACGATACTATGACGAAGCCTTCGCACTGCTACCTCAACAGGATCGCCGCGCGCAGCGCGCAGGATTGATCATGGCCGCGATCTATCGCGCGCTACTCGACGAGATTGCGCGTGACGGTTTTCATGTCTTGCAGCACAAGATTTCACTGACACCGTTGCGCAAGCTGTGGCTTGCCTGGAAAACCTGGGTGCGTGGCTGACATGCGCGCACCGACCGTTGCGGTCATTGGTGCCGGTTGGGCCGGCTGCGCAGCAGCCATCGCACTGACTCGCCGCGGCGCGAAGGTCACGGTGCTTGAAGCTGCCAGAACGCCCGGCGGCCGTGCGCGACGCATCGACTACCGCGGACAGGTGCTAGATAACGGCCAGCACATACTGCTCGGCGCCTACCGCGATACGCTGCACATGATGCGCACTGTCGGGCTGCGCCCTGTCGAGCTGCTGCTGCGACTCCCTTTGCAGATGCGCTACTCAACCCATGAAGAGGGCATGGATCTGATGGCGCCGCGTCTGCCCGCCCCATGGCATCTGCTAGTCGGTGTGATTCGCGCGAAGGGTTTGTCGATGTCGGATAAGCTGTCGCTGGCCCGTTTCACGAGCGCTGCGCGATGGATGGGTTGGCATCTGAATGTCGACTGCACCGTCGCCGAATTACTCGAACGTTTTGAGCAGAACGAGCGCCTCACGACGCTCATGTGGAGACCGCTCTGCATCGCTGCGCTGAATACGCCGCCAGAGCGCGCATCTGCCAGAGTATTTTTGGCAGTACTGCGTGATAGTCTGGGCGCTGGCCGCAGCGCATCCGACATGCTGCTGCCACGCGTGGATTTGTCAGCGCTGTTTCCGGACGCTGCACTGGCATGGGTGGCGAAACACGGCGGCAGCGTCATGATGGGTACCCACGTGCATGCTATGTCGCGTGATGGCGATGCGTGGCTGGTGGATGCTGGCGAGTATCAAGAGCAATACACGCATGTGGTTCTCGCCACTTCAGCGTCGCATGCGAAAACCTTGCTTGGCAATACGGATCCCGACACCAGCCGCATGTTGGAGTTCGGCTACGAGGCCATCACCACCTGCTATTTGCAATACGAGCCACAGGTGAAATTGCCGTCGCCAATGATGGCGCTGCTAGATGATCCTGCGACGGGACGCTGGGGACAATTTGTCTTCGATCGCGGACAACTCGATGCCATGCAGGCGGGATTGCTGGCTGTCGTCATTAGCGCATCGGGCACGGCCATCGAATCGGATGCGCTCGAAACATCAGTGGCGACTCAGCTGGCCCAGGCTCTGCAGATGCCGCAACTGGCTTCACCGGAGTGGAGCAAAGCCATCACCGAAAAGCGCGCCACCTTTGCCTGCGTGCCGGATATGAAGCGTCCACCGAATGCGACGTCGCTACCGGGCTTGTGGCTGGCGGGGGATTACACCCAAGGGGAATATCCGGCGACGATAGAAGGCGCAGTAAGAAGCGGCTTGGCTGCCGCATCCGAAGTGTTAAAGGCGGTGACTTGATCGATCGGCGTGACGAGCACTCAAACCAGCTCGCGCACCTTCGCCATCGCCTCATCAATCCGCTCGACACCAATCACCTGCAAGCCCTCGATTTTCTGCTTGGGCAGATTGGCCTTTGGCACCAGCGCGATCGAAAATCCAAGCTTAGCCGCTTCACGCAAGCGCTCCTGACCGCGCGGCGCCGGACGAATTTCACCGGCCAGACCAACTTCACCAAAAGCCACCAACCCGCGCGGCAAAGGCTTGCTGCGCATGGATGACTGTATCGCGAGCAGCACCGCCAGATCGGCTGCTGGCTCCGTGATCTTCACGCCACCCACGGCATTGATAAACACATCCTGATCGTAGGCGGCCACACCTGCATGCCGGTTCAACACGGCCAGCAGCATCGCAAGACGGTTCTGCTCCAGACCCACCGACAATCGGCGCGCATTCGGCACGTGAGACGC